>NZ_JBLVOH010000028.1:0-12147 GCF_053543675.1 Microbacterium umsixpiens | reverse complement strand
CCTGCGACATCGTCGTTTGACTGCGAGGTGAGGCCGGTCAGCCGAGTTCGTCGAGCATCCGTCGCTGCTCGGGCGTGAGTCCGTCGTTGAGCTCGTCGCGGGCCGCGGTCGTCTCGGGGGACTCGGGTGCGGCGCTTGTCGCGGCGGTCGTCGCGGGTGCGGACTTCGAGAGCCCACCCTTCACCCGCGCCTGGACGGAGTCGTAGATCTCCCCGGTCTTGGCCCGCATCCGGTCGTCGATCTGGTCGTAGATCATCCAGCCGAACAGCAGCGCGAGCGGCGGCAGCACGAACGCCCAGAAGCCGGAGGCGCGAACGCCGCTCAACCACACCGTGAGCACCCAGACGATGAGCTCGACGAGGTAGACGAGCACGTATTGGACGATCTTCTCGCCGGTCTTCGTGCGTTCGGCGGCCGACTTCGCTGCGGACTTGCGGAAGGCACCGGCGATCAGCGGCTTCACGAAGAGCGCGGCGAGGGTCAGGATGACCGATGCCCACAGCGCATTGAACCCGACGGAGACGCCGGGCAGCAGCAGACCGATCAGGAGCAGCACCGCGACGTTGAACACGTAGAGCGCGGCGAACCGGACGATTCCGTTCTTCATGCGACCAGAATCCCATAGATCGCGGTGGCGCGGAGGGGGAGCAGCCGCCCCGCGCGGTCAGCCCTGTGGGTGCAGCGTGCTCTCGATGCCGCTGATGCGGGCCTGCTCGTCGAACCGGAACGTCGCCGTGCCGGTGGTGTCCGACACGGACGCGCCCGAGAAGGCCTCATCGGTCCAGGTCAGGGTCCAGCCGGCGAGCCGCGCGAGGTCCCACACCGCGGTGCGGGCGTCGGGCAGGTCTGCTCCGGCGAGCACACGGGGGAGGGCGACGACCGCGTCGGCGACGGTGAGCGGTGCGAGCGGTGCGTCGAGCAGGAACACCGCGCGGGTGCCGTTGCCGACGGGCGCGGAGTAGTACGGGGAGCGTCCGGTCAGCTCGACGGCGACGCCGCCGATGGTGTGCGCCGCCTGCGCGATCCAGTCGTCGTCGCCCGCGCCCTCGGGGAACGGCACTTCCGAGTTCGTCAACTCCGCGATGCCGTGCTCGGCGCCGTATGCGTGCAGCTGAGCGGCGACGCCCTGCGGGTCCCCGTTGGGGTGCGCCCAGGCCCACAGCAGCGAACGGGGGCCCGGCGCGATCGTCGCGATCAGGTGCGCGCGGGCGACGAACTGCTTCGAGGGGTCGTCGTTCGCCGTGAAGGTGAGCGTGCCGGCCGCCATGTCCGCGTCCCAGCGGTGCTCACCGAGCGCGTCGGCGGCGGCGGAGAGGGCGTCCTGTCGGAGTGCGACGAAGAGGGCGGCACGGTCGGCGAGGGGCTGGAGCGCGGCGAAGGTCATGCCGACAGTCTCGCCGGAAATGCTATGAATCCGCTAGCTCGCACACCGTTCGTGTGAGCGGCTCAGTAGCTGGCGCGCGCCGCCCCGTCCGCGGCGATGAATCGCGCCGTCAGCGCCTCGGATGCGCGGGCCAGCAGGGCGACATCCGCACCCACGGACACGAAGTCCGCGCCCGCGGCGAGGTAGGCATCAGCGGCGGCGGGGTCGAACGCGTTCACGCCGACGGCCTTGCCCGCGGCCTTGACCGCGGCGAACACCTTCTCGACGGAGGCCGTCACATCGGGATGCGTCTGCTGCCCGAGGAGCCCCATCGAAGCGGACAGGTCGGACGGTCCGACGAAGACGGCATCCACGCCGTCGACCGCGGCGATGTCGGCTGCGGCCTCGACCCCTGCAGCCGTCTCGATCTGCACGGTCAGCGAGACGTGCTGCGCGGACTCCTGCAGATACCGATCGACGCGGTTCCACCGGGCGCTGCGGGCCAGGGCGCTTCCCACTCCGCGTACGCCCTCCGGCGGGTAGCGGGTGGCGGCCACGGCGGCGCGGGCCTCATCGGCTGAGGAGACCATCGGGACGATCAGATTCTGTGCCCCGAGATCGAGGATCTGCTTGATCGCGACCGTGTCGTTCGACGGCACGCGCACGAGCGGGGCGATCGGATAGGCGGCGACGGCCTGCAGCTGCTGCAGCACGGAGTCGAGCGTGTTCGCCGAGTGCTCCATGTCGATCAGCAGCCAGTCGAGCCCGGACCCTGCAGCGACCTCCGCGAGAAGCGGGCTGCCGGAGCAGACCCACATGCCCACGAACGGGTGATCGGAGTCCGCGAGCTGTTCGCGGAAGGAGGGGTCTAGACGAAGCGGCATGCGATTGTTCCCATCGGTCCGTAATCGCACAGCACTTCATCGCCACGCGACACCCACATCGGGCGCGTGAACGATCCTGCCAGGATGATCTCGCCTGCTTCGAGACGCGCGCCGTGCTGATGGAACTTGTTCGCGAGCCAGGCCACGCCGGTGGCCGGATGGCCGAGCACTCCGGCGGCGACGCCGGTCTCCTCGATCTCGCCGTTGCGGGACAGGACGCCGGGAACCCATCGCAGGTCGATCTCATCGGGGCGCTTGTGCACGGTGCCGAGCACCATCGCCCCGTACGCGGCGTTGTCGCTGATCGTGTCGACGATCGTCCGACCCTCCAGCTCGATGTGCGAGTTGAGCACCTCGAGGGCCGGCACGGCATAGTCGATCGCCGCGAGGGCGTCTTCGAGAGTGCAGTCGGGGCCTTCCAGTGGGCTCTTCAGCACGAAGGCCAGCTCGACCTCGATGCGCACGTTCGAGAAGTGGGAGGTCGCGATCTCGGCCCCGGACTCGTACACGGTGTCGTCGAACATCACGCCGTAGTCCGGCTCGGTGATACCCGTCGCCTGCTGCATCGCCTTGGACGTCAGCCCGATCTTGCGCCCGACGAGCCGACGGCCCGCCGCGAGGTTCTGGTCGCGCCAGACCCCCTGGATCGCATACGAGTCCTCGACCGTCGCCTCCGGGTACCGTGCGGTGATGCGCGGGATCACGCTGTGCGTGCGATCGGCTTCGGCGAGCTCCGCCGCGATCGCCGAGATGGTCTCGTCTGACAGCATCGGTGCCTCCTAGAGCTGGTGGCCGAGCTTGTACTCGCCCTGCTTGTACTCGGGCATGTCCTTGTCGTCCTCGGCGCGGGTGTACGAGAAGCCGTCGGCGCCGATGGTCACCGCCATCTCGCTGGAGTCGGTGCGGGCGACGACCGGCTGCGGGTTGCCGTCGAGGTCGAGCACGAGCGAGGCATCCGTGTACCAGGACGGGACGACGGGGTTCCCCCACCAGTCGCGGCGCTGGTTGTCGTGCACGTCCCAGGTGACGACCGGGTTGTCGGGGTCGCCCGTGTAGTAGTCCTGCGTGTACACCTCGACGCGGTGTCCGTCGGGGTCGCGCAGGTACAGGTAGAACGCGTTCGAGACGCCGTGGCGGCCGGGGCCGCGCTCGATCGCATCGGAGCGGCGGAGCGCGCCGAGCTTGTCGCAGATCGCGAGGATGTTGTGCTTCTCGTGCGT
Organism: Microbacterium umsixpiens; assembly: GCF_053543675.1. Taxonomy (NCBI): domain Bacteria; kingdom Bacillati; phylum Actinomycetota; class Actinomycetes; order Micrococcales; family Microbacteriaceae; genus Microbacterium; species Microbacterium umsixpiens. Next base: position 8,680 of record NZ_JBLVOH010000028.1, on the reverse strand, counting down.
CGCGAAGCACACGTGGTGCATGCGGGGCCCGTCGCCGCCGGTCATGGCGGTGTCGTGCACGGTGGGCTTGCGGCGCATCCACGCGGCGTAGACGGTGCCCTCCTCGTCCTGGATGTCTTCCGTGACCCGGAATCCGAGGTCCTGCATGAAGCCGACCGCGCGCGGCACGTCGGGGGTGACCTGGTTGAAGTGGTCGAGACGCACCAGTTCGCCCGGGATATGGAGGTCATAGCGCCACGACATCCGCTCGACGTGCTCGGTGGCGTAGAAGAACTCGTACGGGAAGCCGAGCGGATCGACCACGCGCACGGAGTCGCCGATGCCCTTCACGAAGCCATCCGGGTTGCGGCGTACGTCGCAGCCGAGCTCCGTGTAGAACTCGACGGCGCGGTCGAGGTCTTCGGGCGTGCGGACCCGGTAGGAGAAGGCGGCGACCGCGGCGATCGGTCCCTTGCGCAGCACGAGGTTGTGATGGATGAACTCCTCCGTCGAACGCAGGTAGAGCGCCTCGTCGTCTTCTGCGGTCACGTAGAGACCCAGCACGTCGACGTAGAACTGACGGGAGGCCGCGAGGTCGGTGACCACGAGCTCCATGTACGCGCAGCGGAGGATGTCCGGCGGCGTGCTCTTCGGTGTCGCCACGGGGTTCTCCGAGTGGATCGGCGCCTCCTGGGAGACGTAGAAGCCGGAGGAGGTCAGGGTCATGTCTTCGCGGTGTGTCATGTCAGCGTCCTTGCGTGATCGGGCAGACGGGTTTCAGTTCTTGCCGAAGGTCGGGTTGTGGGCTCCGCCGAGCGTGATGTGCACGCTCTGCTGGTCGGTGTAGAAGTCGATCGAGCGGTAGCCGCCCTCGTGACCGAGGCCCGAGGCCTTCACGCCTCCGAACGGGGTGCGCAGGTCGCGCACGTTGTTGCTGTTCAGCCACACCATGCCGGCCTCGACCGACTGCGCGAAGTTGTGTGCGCGCTTGAGGTCGTTGGTCCAGATGTAGGCGGCGAGCCCGTACTTGGTGTTGTTCGCGAGGGACAGCGCCTCCTCGTCGGAGTCGAACGGCGTGATCGCGACGACCGGGCCGAAGATCTCCTCCTGGAAGATTCGGGCGTCGGAGGAGACGTCGGCGAACACGGTCGGTGCGACGAAGTTGCCCTCGTCGAAGCCCTCGGGGCGACCGCCGCCGGCGACCAGACGTCCTTCCGTCTTGCCGATCTCGACGTAGCTCATCACCTTCTCGTAGTGCTCGGGGTGCACGAGCGCGCCGACCTCGGTGGCCGGATCGTGCGGGTAGCCGACCTTGACGCGCTTCGCCTGCGCCGCGTAGCGCTCGACGAACTCCTCGTAGATCGAACGCTCGACGAGGATGCGCGATCCGGCCGTGCAGCGCTCGCCGTTGAGGGAGAAGACGCCGAAGATCGTGGCATCGACCGCGGCTTCGAGATCGGCATCGGCGAAGACGACGGCGGGGGACTTGCCGCCGAGCTCCATCGACAGGCCCTTGAGGAAGGGCGCGGCGTTGCCGAAGATCAGCTGGCCGGTCGAACTCTCGCCGGTGAACGAGATGAGCGGCACGTCGGGGTGCTTCACAAGCGCGTCGCCCGCGTCTTCGCCGAGGCCGTTCACGAGGTTGAAGACACCCTGGGGGAGACCTGCCTCTTCGAAGATGCCGGCCCAGAGCGAGGCCGAGAGCGGCGTGAACTCGGCAGGCTTGAGCACGACCGTGTTGCCGGTCGCCAGTGCGGGGCCGAGCTTCCAGGACTCGAGCATGAAGGGGGTGTTCCACGGCGTGATGAGGCCGGCGACGCCGATCGGCTTGCGGTTGACGTAGTTCATCTGGCGCCCGGGCACCTTGAAGGCGTCGTCGGACTGCGCGACGATCAGGTCGGCGAAGAAGCGGAAGTTCTCCGCGGCGCGGCGGGCCTGACCGAGCGCCTGGGTGATCGGAAGACCGGAGTCGTATGACTCGAGCTCAGCGAGGCGCGCGTCGCGGGACTCGACGAGGTCGGCGATGCGGTGCAGCACGCGCGAGCGCTCGCGGGGGAGCATCCGCGGCCAGGGTCCTTCATCGAAGGCGCGCTTGGCGGCGGCGACGGCGAGCTCGATATCGGCCTTCTTGCCGGCGGCGGCCGTCGTGTAGGTCTGGTTGGTGACCGGGTCGAGCACGTCGAAGGTGTCGCCGTCGACGGAATCGACGAACGCGCCGTCGATGTAGTGCTGGATGTGGTCGGGGAGGTCGGCGGGGATGCGCGAATCGGTCATGAGTGTTCTCCGGTCGTCTGGGCGGAACGGGTGTGCAGGGCGTCGAGGAACGCGTCCATCGTGCGCCAGCGGTGGTTACGGGCGGCGAGTTCGATCTCGAGCGGGTCGGCGCCCGCGCGGATGAGCTCGAGGATCTGGGTGTGCTCTTCGACCGAGTGCTGGGCGCGTCCGGGGACCGACGCGAAGGTCGTGTCGCGGATGCCGGAGAGCCGAGACCAGCCGCGGTGCACCAGGTCGAGCAGATGAGGGTTGGGGCACGGCTCGAACAGCACCGAGTGGAACTGGCGGTTGAGCTCGGTGAAGGCGTGGGCGTCGAGGTGGTCGAGCATCTGCGCCATGCGCTCGTTGATGCGGGCGGCCTCTTCGAGGGCCGACTCGTCGAGCAGGGGAGCGGAGAGCGCGGTGGCGCACCCCTCGACGAGGCCGAGCGTCTGCATCGTGTGTGCGTATTCGCTCTCGTCGACGAGTGTCACGCGCGCGCCCACGTTGCGCTCGAAGGTGACGAGACCTTCGGCTTCGAGGCGGCGGATCGCCTCGCGCACGGGCACGACGCTCATCTTCAGGTCTTCAGCGATCGAGCCCAGCACCAATCGGTAGCCCGGGCTGAACATGTGTCCCGTGATGCGCGAGCGGATCCACTCGTACGCGACTTCCGACTTGCTGGCCGCCGTCATCGTCATCGGGAGCTCCGTGGGGCCGTGGCCCCCTCGTAGCGGGCGCGCCACTCGGCGTTGAGGGGGAAAAGTCCGTCGAGCGGGTGGCCGGCGGCGACCTGCTCGGCGATCCAGGCATCTTCGACCTCTTGCGCGACCGCGTCGGCCGCGACCTCGGCGGCCAGGGCCGGCGGGATGACGATCACGCCGTCACCGTCGCCGACGATGATGTCGCCGGGCTGCACGGTCGCGCCGCCGCAGGAGATGGTGACGTCCACGTCCCACGGCACGTGCTTGCGGCCGAGGACCGAGGGGTGCGCGCCCTGCGAGAACACGGGGAGTCCGATCTCGGCGACCGCGTCGAAGTCACGGACCCCGCCGTCGGTCACGACGCCGGCAGCGCCGCGGGCCTTCGCGCGAAGGGCGAGGATGTCGCCCAGCGTGCCCGTGGTGGCGTCGCCGCGGGCCTCGATCACGATGATCTCGCCGTCTTCCACGGCGTCGAATGCGCGCTTCTGCGCGTTGTAGCCGCCGCCGTGTGCGGCGAAGAGGTCTTCGCGGAACGGCACGAATCGCAGGGTCTTCGCGGTGCCGACGATCTTGCTGCCCGGGATGTTCACCGACACTCCGTCGATGAAGCAGGAGTGGTGCCCGCGCTTGCGGAGCTGGGCGGAGAGCCCCGCCGTCGGAGCTTCGAGGAGCAGGGCGCGCAGCTCGGGGGAGAGGCGTGAAGGGTCAGGAATCGCCGCGTCGGCAGGGGGGAGCGCGGCATTTTGCGACCCCTCACCGGTGGGGGGCGCGAGTCCGGCGGCCTCGGCCGAGCCCCACGCCTCGGTGCGCTGCAGGTCGTCGACGGCGGGAAGTGAGCCGAGGTCGCCGTCGAAAGGGACATCGCCCTGGGTCACGGTGGTGACCAGACGGCCGGAGGTCGGTGCGCCGGGAGCATCGGGAGCATCCACCTCGACCTCGACGATGTCGCCGGGGACGATGACCGAGGAGCCGGCAGGGGTGCCCGTGAGGATCACATCGCCCGGTTCGAGCGTGAAGTGCTGGGAGAGGTCGGCGACGAGCTGCGCGAGCGGGAAGATGAGCCCAGCCGTGGTGTCGTGCTGGCGGAGTTCGCCGTTGACCCAGGCGCGCACGCGGAGGGCGGCGGGGTCGACGGTGCGGGCATCGATCAGCTCGGGGCCGAGAGGGGTGTAGCCGTCGCCGCCCTTGGAGCGGACGTTCGAGCCCTTGTCGTTCGCGCGGAGGTCGTACAGTCCGAGATCGTTCGACGCGGTGACCCACCCCACGTGCGCCCAGGCTTCGTCGAGCGAGACGCGGCGGGCTGCCGTGCCGATCACGAGGGCGATCTCTCCCTCGAAGGCGAGCAGCTCGGTGCCGGCGGGGCGTTCGACCGAACCGCCCGAGACGCCGACGGAGCTGGCCGGTTTGAAGAAATAGGAGGGGGAAGCGGGACGCCGGCCGCGCTGGTCGGCGCGCGAGGCATAGCTCAGGTGGATCGCGATGATCTTGCCGGGGCGGTCGATGGTATCCGTCACGGGGCGCCTCCTCGCGCTCGTCTGCGTTGTCGTGCAGGACGCCTTGTGCGTCGTATTCGAAATCATATATCATCGGTTCACCCCTCGGCAAGCACTCCGGATCCGCATCCGCTGCACGCCGTGACAATGCGGTCACAACCAAAGGAGACACCCCCATGAGCGGGCAGTCACAGGGTGGGTTCACACCCACCGGAACCATCGCGACGGCGGCCGATCGGCGCCGCGTCGTGTTCGCCACCGTCGTCGGCACCACGGTCGAGTGGTACGACTTCTTCATCTACGCCACGGCCGTCGGGCTCGTGTTCGGCCAGCTGTTCTTCGAGCCGCTCGGGGCGGACAGCGCGCTGATCGCGTTCGCCACCGTCGGCGTGAGCTTCCTGTTCCGTCCGCTCGGCGCATTCCTCGCCGGGCACTACGGCGACAAGCTCGGACGCAAGACCGTGCTCATGTGGACGCTGATCCTGATGGGTGCCGCAACCGCGCTCATCGGTCTGCTCCCGACATACGAGACGATCGGCATCATGGCGCCGATCCTCCTCGTGCTCCTGCGCATCATCCAGGGCATCTCGGCCGGTGGCGAGTGGGGTGGCGCCGTGCTGATGGCGGTCGAGCACGCTCCGCGCAAGAAGCGCGGCATCTTCGGGGCTTCACCGCAGATCGGTGTTCCCCTCGGCCTGCTGCTCGCCTCCGGTGTGATGGCGCTGATGACCGTGATCGCCCCCGGCGACCAGTTCGCGATCTGGGGCTGGCGTGTGCCGTTCCTCCTCAGCGTGGTGCTGATCCTCGTCGGCTACTACGTGCGCCGCAAGGTCGAGGAGAGCCCGGTCTTCACCGAGCTCGCCGCGCGTAAGGAGAAGGCGCGGATGCCGATCGCGCAGCTGTTCCGCAAGCACCTGCTGCTCGTGATCATCGCGGCGCTCGTGTTCGCCGGCAACAATGCGGTCGGCTACATGACCACCGGCGGGTACATCCAGGGCTACGCCACGAACCCCGAGGGGGCGATCGGCCTCGAGCGCGGTCCGGTGCTCTGGGCCGTCGCGGGCTCCGCCGTCACGTGGCTGCTCACGACGCTCCTGGCCGGCTGGCTGTCCGACCGCATCGGGCGCCGAACGACGTACGTCATCGGCTGGGTACTGCAGCTGGTCGGCGTATTCACGCTGTTCCCCCTCGTGAACACCGGTGAGATCGGACTCCTGTTCGCCGGTCTCGCGATCCTGACGATCGGTCTCGGCTTCACCTACGGCCCGCAGGCGGCGCTCTACGCCGAGCTGTTCCCCGCGAGCATCCGGTTCTCGGGCGTCTCGATCTCGTACGCGATCGGTGCCATCGCGGGTGGGGCCTTCGCGCCGACCATCGCCACGGCCATCGTGAGTGCCACGGGCTCGACCGACGCTGTCACCTGGTACCTCGCCGGGATGACGCTGATCGGCCTGGTCGCCACGCTCCTGCTGCGCGACCGCTCCGGTATCCCGCTCGGTCCGGACCATGAAGAGGAGCAGTCCGTCAGCCCGATCTACGGTCTCGCGAAGGCCTGAGCGGCCTGTTCGTGGAATCCGATCGAGAGCGTGCGTCCCCAGTGGGCGCACGCTCTCGTCGTGCCGCCCTCGCCCTCGCCTCGACCGGGTCGTCAGCCGTCGAGGGCCTCACGGATGACGGCGGCCGAGCGGTGCAGTCGTGCGGCGATCTGGGCGTCGTCGAGATCCGTCGCCACATGCACCACGGCGATCGCGGCCAGGCGCTGACTCCGCAGGACCAGCGGCACGGCAACGGATTGCACGGTGGGGATGACCTCGTCATGGCTGGTGGCGTAACCGCGGAGCTTCGTCGCCTCCACGTCCGCGGGCAATGACGCGGGCGCTTCGGCGGGCCATTCGGCGCTCGGCAGCTGAGCGAGAATCGCTTTGCCCGGGGCGCCGACGGTGATCGGATGCCGGGCGCCGGGGCGCTGGGCGACGCTCGCGACGGCATGCCGCGGTTCGACGCTGGCCAGCGTGATGCACTCGGCCCCGTCGAGGACGGCGAGGAAGCACGTCATCCCGAGCTCGTTGGCGATCGCGGTGAGTTCGGGGAGTGCTTCGGCCTGCAGATCGTGCGCGACGCCGGCCGCGAGTGCCGCCATCCGCGCGCCGAGGCTCACCGCCCCGGCCGCGTCCCGCGTGACGAGGCCGTGGTCCTCGAGCGTGCGCAGCAGGCGGTAGGCGATCGAGCGATGCACGCCGAGACGGGTCGCGATCTCGTCGATCGTGAGGGGGCCGCGGGCGTCGGCGAGGACTTCGAGGATGCGGATGCCGCGGCTCAGCGTCTGCGAGGCGGGGGAGGTGCTCGGGGTCTCGGGCATGCGTGCGCTCCCTTGCGGTCACCGGCGCGGCGGTTTAGGCTGTGTTCAATAGTAGAACAGTGTGTTCGAATATAGAACACACACCCCCCGAGCGCAAGACCCGAAGCGCAGGACCGACGAAGAAGTCCGGAAGGAATCGACGACGATGCAGTTCCACCACCACGGCTACGTCTCCGCAGACCCGCGCGTGCAGGACGCCGCCGGCGTCGGACTCGACCGGCTGACCGACCTCCCCGATGAGATCGATGTGCTCATCGTCGGCTCCGGACCCGCCGGGATGCTCCTCGCCGCCCAGATGTCGCAGTACCCGGATATCTCCACCCGCATCATCGAGAAGCGCGACGGACGCCTCCCGTTGGGTCAGGCCGACGGCATCCAGCCGCGCAGTGTCGAGACCTTCCAGGCGTTCGGATTCGCCGAGCGGATCATCGCCGAGGCCTACAACATCGGCTGGATGAACTTCTGGGGCCCGAACCCCGACAAGCGCGACGAGATCGTCCGCACCTCGCGCACCGCCGACTACGCCTACGACATCTGCGAGTTCCCGCACCTGATCGTCAACCAGGCACGCGTGCTGGACTACTTCGCCGAGGCGGCCGCGAACGGCCCCGGCCGCATCGCCCCCGACTACGGAGTCGAGTTCGTGGGGCTCACCGTGCACGAGGAAGGCGAATACCCGGTCGAGGTCCGCATCCGCTACGTCGCGGGGGAGCGCGCAGGGGAGGAGCGGACGATCCGCACCAAGTTCGTCGCCGGGTGCGACGGCGCCCGCAGCGGCGTGCGCCAGGCGATCGGGCGCACGCACGTCGGTGCCTCGGCCGCGCACGCATGGGGCGTGATGGACGTGCTCGTCAACACCGACTTCCCGGACTGGCGGACCAAGTGCGCCATCAACTCCGAGGCCGGCAACATCCTGCACATCCCGCGTGAGGGCGGCTACCTCTCCCGCATGTACATCGACCTGGGCGAAGTCGCCGCCGACGACGACCACCGGGTGCGGCAGACGCCGATCGAGGAGATCATCCGCCGCGCCAACGAGATCCTCCACCCCTACACCCTCGATGTGCGTGAGGTCGCCTGGCACAGCGTCTACGAGGTCGGCCACCGCGTCACCGACGGGTTCGACGACGTGATCGACGAGTCGGGACGCACGCCGCGCGTCTTTCTCACCGGCGACGCCTGCCACACGCACAGCGCCAAGGCAGGCCAGGGCATGAACGTCTCGATGCAGGACGGCTTCAACCTCGGCTGGAAGCTCGGCTCGGTGCTCACGGGTCGCGCTCCCGAGGCGCTCCTGGCGACGTACGGCGCGGAACGACGTCCGGTGGCGCAGCAGCTCATCGACTTCGACCGCGAGTGGTCGAGCCTGATGGCGCGCAAGCCCGAGGAGATCTCCGACCCCGGCGACCTCGCGACCTACTACCTCGCGACGGCCGAGTTCCCGTCGGGCTTCATGACGCAGTACACCTCGTCAATGATCACCGGCACCGACGCCCACCAGGCGCTCGCCGTCGGCTACCCCCTCGGCAAGCGCTTCAAGTCGGCCGAGGTCATGCGCGTGGGCGACGGCAACGTCACCCACCTCGGACACCATGCGAAGGCGGACGGCCGCTGGCGCGTGTATGCCTTCGGCGACCGCACCGGGGAGGCGCTCGCCGCCTGGGCCGCCGATGCCGCCCCGTTGTTCGCGCGCTTCACTCCGGCGGATGCCGACGTCGACGCCGTGTTCGACGTGAAGGCCGTGTACCAGCAGCCCTTCGAGGAGGTGGAGGTCACCTCGGCGCCGGACCTGTTCCAGCCGAAGACCGGTCCGCTCGGCCTCACCGACTGGGAGAAGGTCTATGCGGCGGGCCCCAGCAAGTGGACCGAGACCGACATCTTCGCGGCGCGCG
>NZ_JBLVOH010000027.1:19270-19834 GCF_053543675.1 Microbacterium umsixpiens | reverse complement strand
CGATCCGTGCACTCGCGGGCACGCCGTGCACTCGGCGACCTCACGCGAACGACGCGCACCGGAAGTTGAGCAACATATCGGTCGGACGTAGAATTTCGATGAAATCCGGCGGGCTGAAAGGGCGCCCGTTCGACCGCACGATGCAGGGATCTGCATCCTCGGATGCGGTGCGCTCCTCGCCAGCCGATGCCGGCCGACTGATTGGAGTGTTGAGATGTTCACGATGCCCGATCCCCGATTCGAGCTCAGGAAGATCACCGATACCGAGTGGCTGATCCTCGACCACCGCTACGCCGCGGATGACTCGCGCCGCACGGTCGCCTGCATCTATCAGGTCGACACGGTCGAGGTCGAGGCCGTCTGGCTACGAGACCTGCCGCTCGCGACCTACTACATGTCTGCGGCGGATGTTCTGGAGGACGTGCAGCGGTTCCACTCGCCGAGCCGTGCCGGACGCCCGGTTCCGATCCCGCATCTGCCCCCGCTGGCCACCGCCTGACGTCGACGAGACGCCGGCGGGCGAGCCGACGAGGGTCGGGATTGTCCGGCCCGGCGCACGCGTCT
>NZ_JBLVOH010000027.1:18199-19250 GCF_053543675.1 Microbacterium umsixpiens | reverse complement strand
TGCCGGGGCCGGCAGGGCGAGACTGAACTCCCCATCCCTTTCGTCCGAACGGAGTCTCTGATGTCAGATCCGCAGAACAACCACGATGACCAGCCCCTCGTCGACGCCGTCGGCATCGACCCGGACATGCCGTCCACCGATGACGACATCGACGAGGACGACGATATCGACGTCGCCGACCAGGACGAGTGACCTGATTCGCACGTGCGCAACCCCCTGGCGTTCTCTTCCGGAGCGTCGCATCCTCGGGGCATGACACACCCAGACGACATCAAACAGCCCCTGGACCACCTGCCTCCCCTCGAAGAGCGGGACAAGGCGATCGAGATCGAAGAGCCGAGCTATCCGACCTCCGAGGCACCCGTCGGTGAGACCCACGCCTCGCCCGAAACAGCGGCCGAACCCGGCAAGCCGAACCGGCACGGCGTCGACAAGCTCCCACCCGGAACGAACTGACGCTGAGGACCGGCGGTCAAGATCATCGGCATCGTCCTCTCCGGCTGCGCCACCGCCCTCGCGGAGGACATCCGCTACCGCGAGGGCCGCCCCGTGGAGCGGATGAGCATCAAGGACACGTCGAGTATCGACGGCCTGATCCACCTCACCGTGACCTCGGCCTGCATCGTCGAGTAGCGGGCCGTCCGGGCCGGAGGATCTAGCCGTCGCCCCGCTTCTCCGCCTCTTTCTGCACCTTCTCCGCCTGCTTCCTGGCCTCTTCATCGGCCTTCTGCTGCGCCTTCTCCGCTTCCTTGGCCGCTTTCTCGGCGGCTTTCTGCTCGTCGGTCGGCTTCCCGCCGCCGGGCTCGGTGTCTTCGGCGGGCACGACCGGCACGACCGGCTCAGCAGGCTGGTCCGGAGCGTTCACGGGTGTCGTGGAAGGCTCCGGAGTCGTCGCGGGAGACTGCTCGGTGTCGACGGTGTCGGTCACCTCCGGATCCACGGGGCCGAGGCCCGACAGCCACACCCCGGTCAGGACGGATGCCGCGACCACCGCGACCACCGCGCCGCCGATGATCCCCCGGCGACGTCTGCGAGCCTTTCGAGCTGTCCG
>NZ_JBLVOH010000027.1:12104-18173 GCF_053543675.1 Microbacterium umsixpiens | reverse complement strand
GGGGGCCGGCGATGACGCGGCGCCCGCTGCGGCCATCGCGGCGACAGTGGCCGGGACGGCAGGACGCGGAGGCGCAGGAGGTGCCGGACGCGACGATGCTAACGGTGCCGTCGCTGCCGTCGCGAGTGCCGACGAGGCAGCGAAGACCTCCGAGGCGCGCGGCCGATCGCCGGGGTCCGCTGCCAGCATCCGGGTCAGGAGGGTGGACCACTCGGATCCCAGCGCCGCCGGCACCTCCGGCGTCTCGATGAGCCGGGCCATCGCGGCACCGATACCCTCGGCCTCCGGGAAGGCTCGCGCACCGGTGAGGGCCTCGAGCAGCACCAGCCCCAGCGAATAGATGTCGGCGGGCGGAGCGGGCGGCTCCCCTCTCAACTGCTCCGGGGCGAGATACGCCGCGGTTCCGATCACGAGCCCGGGGGTGGTGAGCCGTGCAGCATCGACGAGGACGGAGATCCCGAAGTCGGCTAGTTTCGCCCCCGACCGGCTGCCGGCGAGCGGCGTCCGCGACATCAACACGTTCGACGGCTTGATGTCGCGATGCACGATGCCGGCGCCGTGCACGACATGCAGCGCCTCGGCGAGGTCCGCTGCGAGCCGGGCCACCTCGGCCGGTGCGAGCGGCCCCTGCGCGATGCGGGCGGACAAGGTCGGCCCATCGATGAACTCCATCACCAGGTACTCAGCTCGCCCCGGGACGAGCTGCGCGTCATAGAGCGTGACCAGGCCGGGGTGATTGAGCGAGGCGAGCACCGTCATCTCGCTGCGCGCACGACCGGATGACTGGGCGTCGTCCATCTCCTCGCGCAGCATCTTGATCGCCACGGTGCGGCCGAGGAAGATGTCGTCGGCGCGATACACGCGGGCCATACCGCCCTGCCCGACGCATTCCTGCAGCTGATAGCGCCCATCGAGCAGCGCTTCGGTAGGAAGCGAGTCATCGGTCATCGTCGAATCCTCCTGACGCCCGTCGGGTATCGGGCGGCGAACGCCCACCTTACGGATTCGACGCGCTCGAGGCTCGGGCCTTGACACGAGCGCCCACACACCCCCGGTACTGTTTTCTCAGGAGAACGGAGCCGATCATGGATGCTGCCGATGCGATCGGGCTGATCGCCGAGATCCTGTCGTGGATCGGCCTCGGGGTCGGTCTCCCCCTGCTTCTCATCGTCTTCCTGGTGAAAGTGCACGATGGCCGCTGGGTGCCGCATGAGGTCTTCATCCTCGAGGACGACGGCCGCGCCCGTGCCCGATGGTTCACCGCCGGCGACTTCTGGGAGCGCCCGCTCCGCGCCGACGAATCCGGCCACTGGCAGGGCCGCGAAGAGGTCGATGCGTTCGTCAGCGAACACCACCCCAGCCTGATGCGATTCGAACCCCGCCGCCCTCTCCTCCATGCCGTCCAGGTGCTCGGAGTCACGCTCGCCAGCGTCGGTGCTGCGGCGGTCACGCTCTCGATCATCCTGCTGTTCGTGGGGTGAATCGACGGCGGCCGGCCTGACAGGCACCGGCATTCCCCGGCAGGATGGAGGCATGGCCGTTCCTCCCCTCTCTTCACGCCCCTGGCTCGATTCGTACGCGGAGGGCGTCCCCGCGGAGATCGACGAGCCGACGCAGACCCTCCCGGAGATGCTGTCGGCGAGCGTGAAGGCGTTCGGCCGGCGTCCGGCACTGGATTTCTTCGGCGCGGTCACGACGTACCGGGAGCTCGGGGAGCAGATCGAGCGAGCCGCCGAAGGTCTCCGGCGGCTCGGGGTCGGCAAGGGCGATCGCGTCGCCCTCGTGCTTCCCAACTGCCCGCAGCATGTCGTGGCCTTCTATGCGACTCTGCGACTCGGCGCGATCGTGGTCGAGCACAACCCCCTCTACACGCCTCGCGAGCTGCGACACCAGTTCGAGGATCACGGCGCGCGCGTCGCCATCGTGTGGGACAAGGCCGCCGACATGGTCGCCGGTTTTCCCGCAGACCTCCGGGTCGAGCACATCGTCAGCGTCGACATCACCGCGGCGATGCCCCTCTCGAAGCGCGTCGCGCTCCGTCTCCCGGTACCCAAGGCTCGTGAGGCACGAGCGAAGCTGACCGGCACGCCGAAGGCACGGCACCTCGTCGCCTGGAGGACTCTCGTCGACCACCGACGGCTCTCGCGACGCGTGCCCGGTCCCACGTTGGGCGACACCGCACTGCTGCAGTACACGAGCGGCACGACGGGCGTTCCGAAGGGTGCGATCCTCACGCACTCGAACCTCCGTGCCAACGCGATGCAGGGGCGGGCGTGGGTACCAGGGCTCGTCGACGGCGAAGAGACGTTCTACGGCGTGCTGCCGCTGTTCCACGCGTACGGCATGACGCTGTGCCTCACGTTCGCGATGAGCATCGGCGCGCGGCTCGTCCTGTTCCCCGCGTTCGATCTGGGGCTGGTCACCGCCGCGGCGCGCTCGACTCCGCCCACCTTCCTTCCTGCCGTGCCGCCGATCTATGACGCTCTGGCTCGCGCAGCAGCCCGCGGGACCATCGATCTCTCGACGGTCCGCTTCGCCATCTCCGGCGCGATGAGCCTTCCGGTCGCGACGGTGAAGCGCTGGGAAGAGGCGACCGGCGGCCTCCTCGTCGAGGGCTACGGCATGACCGAGAGCTCGCCGGTGGCACTCGGCAATCCGATGGGGCCGACCCGTCGTCCCGGCACCGTCGGCGTGCCCTTCCCGAGCACCGAGATCCGCGTCGTCGACCCCGAGGACACGAACGTGGACATGCCCGCCGGCGAGCGCGGAGAGCTCCTCATCCGTGGGCCTCAGGTCTTCCAGGGCTACTGGGGGCGTCCGGGCGAGACGGCGGATGCGCTGCTGGCAGACGGCTGGCTCCGCACCGGAGACATCGCCGAGGTCTCGGACGACGGGTTCGTGAGCATCGTCGACCGCCTCAAGGAACTCATCATCACGGGCGGGTTCAACGTGTCACCCAGCGAGGTGGAGGACGTGCTCACGGCGCACCCGGACGTCACCGCCGCCGCCGTCGTCGGCCTTCCGAGACCCCATGGCGGAGAGGACGTCGCCGCCGCGGTCGTGCTCCGCGAGGGTGCCACCCTCGACGTGGATGCGCTGCGCGACTTCTGCCGCACCAGGCTCACGCCCTACAAGGTGCCGCGCCGCATCACCGCCGTCGATGAGCTGCCGCGGTCGCTCATCGGCAAGGTGCTGCGCCGCCAGGTGCGGGATCAGCTGCTCGAGGATCGCTGAGGGGTCACACCACCCTCAGTCCAGGCGCGACGAGAGCTCCTCGGCGAGCTGAGCGAGATCTCTCGCGGCGTCGGCGAGTCGTCTGACCTCCGCATCGAGGGCAGCCAGCCTCGACGGCGGAGCGTCGTGGCTGCGCGCGATCTGCAGGTTGGCGCGAAGGTTCAGCGAGGTGCCGGTCGGGATCCTCTGCGGGCATCCTCCTTGCCCTTCACTCGGATTCCACGCTGGCGACATGATGCGGAACCCCGACGGGCTTCGACTCGCTCGAGCCGCGCTGGCGCAGGTAGATGGCGAAGGCGACCATCGCTCCGACGGCGAGGAACTCCGATTGCCAGTTCTGCAGGGTGCGATTCCAAAACTCCGCGGAAACCACGTAGTCGCCCCAGGTTTCGGGCGGCAGTCCATGCATCGCGTTCTCCTCGTTCGCCACCACGTGCCCCGCGAGCGACTGCGCCAGCCACGACAGCAGGAATATGGTCCCCATGGTCAACAGCAGCGAGTTCGAATAGACCCATAGACGCACCCCACCGGCTTTCGCCCACCGCGGCGAGTCCGCTCGCGCGTGGACACCGACCATCTGGTCTTCGTCCGTGCCGACGCCTTCGTCTCCGGGCTTCTTGGACTCTGCCGAGCCGCGCTGGATCAGCCAGATCGTGGCGAAGATGAAGAGGAAGAACTGCAGGAACTCCGACTGCCAGTTCTCCGCGACGTCGACGAGGAAGTCGGAGGAGGTCACGAAATCGGTGTATGCCACCGCTGCCTGGCCATGCTGGGCGAGCTGCTCGTTGTTGTACACATACCCGGCGATCGATTGGCCGACGATCGTGACCAGGAAAATGGTCAGGAAGGCGAGACTCAGGCTGCTGTTGCGGACGAATTCACGCACCTTCATCACCGTCCTGCCAGCGGCAGCACAATCATGACCACCAATCCTCCGACGATGATCACCATCCACGACCAGAAGGCCGCTCGCATGGCGGCCGTGACTACCGCGTTGTCGGACATCTCACTCCCTCATCGAGGCGATGAGCAGCGGGAGTCTCGGACGATCTCGCTTGCCACCGCCTCGCCCATGGTGGCTCTTTCTCGTCGCCGCTGCGAGGGGGTTGAACCGACAGGATCGAGTTGCTAGCCGCCCCGTCACCGGCATCCGCGGCGAACCGGCTCTGCACCTCTAGCCGGTTCGCCCAGAGCGGGTCAAGGCGTTGGCACCCTCGTGGCGTCCTGGGCATGCTGAATCCATGACGCGACATCGACGAGGCCCGCGAATCAGCCAGCGGTCGTCATCGGATACCAAGTCCTCCGGGCCGCGCTTCGAGGTCGCGCCGTGGAGCATCGCGTTGGACGGCATGGACATCACGCGCCTCGCACACGACGAGTCGATCTTCGGGTTGTCGAACGGGCACGTCGGGTGGCGCGGCAACCTCGACGAGGGGGAACCCCGCGGGGTCGCCGGCAGCTACCTGAACGGCATGTTCGAAGAGCATCCGATGCCGTACGCCGAAGAGGGCTACGGATATCCACAGTCCGGCCAGACCGTGATCAACGTGCCGAACGGACAGATCATCCGGCTCCTCGTGGACGACGAACCGTTCGATGTGCGGCGCGGCGAACTCCTCCATCACCGCCGGAGCCTCGACTTCCAGGACGGCACCCTGCACCGCGAAGCCGAGTGGATCTCACCGACGGATCGGCATGTCCGGATCGATTCGACCCGCATCGTGTCGTTCTCGCGCCGCTCGATCGCGGCAGTGCGCTACCGCGTGCAGGCCGTTTCCCACGAGATCGCGGTCACGATCCAGTCGGAGGCGTTGCCGAACGAACCGCTTCCGATCACACACTCCGATCCCCGGGTGCAGGAACTGCTCAAGGCACCACTCGTCGGCGTCGACTCCGCCGTGATCGGCACCGCCGCGACTCTCCTTCATCGAACACGGGAGAGCGGGCTCTCCGTGGCGGTGAGCACGGACCACTCCGTGACCGCGTCCGGCACCGTCGAGCCGACCCTGGTCACCGAAGCGTCTCAGGACCTCTCGCGGACAACCGCCCGCGTCGTCCTCGCCCCCGGCGAGCACGTCGAGCTGATCAAGTTCGTCGGCCACGAGTGGTCGGCGACGACATCGCCCTCTGCTCTCCGAGACCGCGCGGAGGCGGCCGTCGCCGATGCCCGACGGACCGGGTGGGATCGGCTCGTCGACGAGCAGCGAGAGCGTCTCGACGACTACTGGGCGTGCGCCGACGTCGAGGTCGAGGGTGAACCGCGGCTGCAGCAGGCCGCGCGATACGCGCTCTTCCAGGTCTTCCAGGCATCCGTCCGCGCGGAACTCCGCTCCGTTCCCGGCAAGGGTCTGACCGGCTCAGGATACGAGGGCCACACCTTCTGGGACTTCGAGGCCTTCGTGCTCCCCGTGCTCACCTCCACCGCCCCGCATGCGGCCGAGCAGGCACTCCGCTGGCGGCATTCGACGCTCGAGCACGCCCGGGAACGCGCACGGCATCTGCACCTCCGCGGTGCTGCCTTCCCCTGGCGCACCATCGACGGGAGGGAGAGCTCGGGATACTGGCCCGCGAGCACGGCGGCCTTCCACGTCAACGCCGACATCGCCGGCGCCGTGGTGCACTACGTCCGCGCGACGGGCGACCAGGCCTTCGAGCGCGAGGCCGGCCTCGAGATGCTCGTCGAGACCGCTCGGCTGTGGGTGTCGCTCGGTCACTGGGACTCCGCCGGCGCCTTCCACCTCGATGGGGTGACGGGTCCCGACGAGTACTCCGCGATCGCCGACGACAACGTGTACACCAACCTCATGGCGCAGCGGAATCTGCGGGGAGCCGTGG
>NZ_JBLVOH010000027.1:0-12084 GCF_053543675.1 Microbacterium umsixpiens | reverse complement strand
CGCCGCCGCGCGGCGGCATCCCGAGGTCGCCCGCACGCTCGGCGTCGACGAATCAGAGCTGGACGACTGGCTGCGCACAGCGGATGCGATGTCGATCCCGTTCGACGAGAGTCGTGGCGTGCACCCCCAGTCTGCGGGGTTCACGGAGCAGGAGCAGTGGGATTTCGAGAGCACGGACCCCGACCAGTACCTCCTACAGGACCACTTCCCCTACTTCGACCTGTACCGGAAGCAGGTGGTGAAGCAGGCCGACCTCGTGCTCGCCCTGTTCTTCGCTCATGAGGTGTTCACCGCTCGCGAGAAGGAGCGGGCCTTCGCCTACTACGAGGCGATCACCGTGCGCGACTCCTCGCTCTCCGCGGCAGTCCAGGCGATCATCGCCGCCGAGGTCGGCCAGCTCGACCTCGCCTATGACTACCTCGGAGAAGCGGCCACCCTCGACCTCGACGACCTGCACGAGAACGCGAGCGAGGGTCTGCACATCGCGGCACTGGCGGGCGTGTGGACGGCCATCACGGGCGGCTTCGCGGGCATGCGGGACACCGACGAGGGGCTGCGATTCTCCCCGCGCCTACCCGATCGGGCGAGTCGGCTCCGCTTCGGCGTCCGCATCCACGGGCAGACCCTCCGCGTGGAGGTCACCCCGAGCACTGCGACGTATCTGCTGAAGGACGGCCCGTCTGTGATCGTCGGCCACTTCGACGACACGGTCGACCTCGAGGCGGGGCACGCCGTCACACTCGAGATTCCGGAAGCGCCCGAAGTCGGAGCGCGTCCGTCACAGCCCCACGGCCGGGAGCCGCGCCCGGCCGCCGAAGCGTTCCGTTCGTAGGTCTCGATCCGGCTCTCAGATCACCCGTCCGTCGCCGGGCCGCGAGACGCGAAGCCACCGATACCCGTATGCCGGGACCTCCAACTCGACCGCGCCGCCACGGCCGAGGGCGAGATGCGCCGGCTCCAGGAGGTCGACGAGGGTCGTCCCTTCGGGTTCCTCGGTCAGCGAGAACCCCGTGGTCACCGGCACCTCGGCGAAGTTGTGCACGGCGATCACACGGCCGACGTCGGCTGCGAGCGAGTGCACGAGTAGCGACTCGGCGGGCTGGTCGATCACCTCGAGCGTGCCCCATCCCAACTCCGGCGAGATGCGATAGCGCGCCGTGAGAGTGCGGAGGAAGTGCAGCAGCGAACCCGCGTCCTCGAGCTGAGCGGCGACGTTGACGTGCTCCGGCGCGTACCCATCGGATGGCGGGCGGGAGACGAGCCGGCCCGGTGCGGCATCCGAGAATCCCCCGTTGCGGTCCGTCGACCACTGCATCGGGGTGCGCACGGCTTCCCGGCCGGGGATCTCGATGTTCTCGCCCATACCGATCTCCTCGCCGTAGAACAGCACCGGAGTGCCGGGCAGGGTGAACAGCAGGCTGTAGGCCATGCGGATCCGCCGTGGGTCGCCCTCCAACATCGGCGGAAGTCGCCGGGTGATCCCCCGGCCGAACACGCGCTGCCCCTCGTCCGGGGCGAAGGCCTCGAACACCTCCTGCCGCTCGCTCTCGCTGAGCTTGTCGAGGGTCAGTTCGTCGTGGTTGCGCAGGAAGTTCGCCCACTGCACCTCCGATCCGAGGGCCGGGCGGGCGCGCAGCGCGGCGATCAACGGCGCAGGGTCTTTGCGGGCGAACGACAGATACAGCGCCTGCATCCCCACGAAGTCGAACTGCATGGTGAGCTCGTCGCCGTCGTCGGCGCCGAAATACTGCACCTGCTGGTCATACGGCAGGTTCACCTCTCCCAGCAGGATCGCCTCGCTCGAACGACGCTGCAGGAAGCGACGGATGTCGCGCAGCAGATCATGCAGTTCGGGGATCTCCGTCCCCTCCGGGATCTCGAGGAGGAACGGCACCGCGTCGACGCGGAAGCCCGAGATACCTAGCTGCAACCAGAACCCCATGATCTTCGCGATCTCGTCGCGCACGCGGGGGTTGGCTATGTTGAGGTCGGGCTGATGCTCGTAGAAGCTGTGCTGGTACCACTGCCCGGACTTCTCGTCCTTGCCCCAGATGCCGTTCGCCTGACCGGGGAAGACGGCGTTCTTCTGGCCTTTCGGCGGCGGGTCGCTGCGCCAGACATAGTAGTCCCGGAACGGAGAGTCGACGCTGCGCTTCGCAGCCAGGAACCACGGATGCCGGTCGGAGGTGTGGTTGATGACGAGGTCGACGATCACTCGCATGCCCCGGTCGCGTGCGGTGCGGATCACCTCGACGAGGTCGCCGTGGTTGCCGAGGCGGGGATCGACGCCGTAGAAGTCGCTGACGTCGTAGCCGTCGTCGCGATCCGGCGTCGGGTAGAACGGCATCAGCCACAGGCAGGTGACCCCCAGCTGCGAGAGGTAGTCGATCCGCCGCGCGAGCCCCTGCAGGTCGCCGACACCGTCGCCGTTCGAATCGAGGAAGGTCTCGACATCGAGACAGTAGACCACCGCGGTCTTCCACCACAGGTCGCTGGTGTCGGTGATCTTCACAGTCGCTCCTTCAGTTCGGGGATCAGCTCGGATGCCGCGATGTCGAGAAACCACGACTGGTCGGTGCCGACGTGGTGCAAGTACACGCGGTCGAAGCCGATCTCCGCCAGATCCGCGATGCGGCCGGCCAGCGACGAGGCATCATGGTCGACCAGCACGGACTTGCGCAGCTGCTCCTCGTCGAGCCCCGCGACGGCCGCCTCGAAGTCCTCCGGCTGTTCGAGGTCCCACGTGACCGGGGGCGAAAGCAGGCCGTTCTTCCACTCCTCGCGGGCGATGGCGAACGCGGCGTCATCGGTCTCGGCCAGGCTGACGTGCACCTGCAGGATGCACGGGCCCGTGCCGCCCGCGTCACGGTAGCTCCGGACGACGCGCTGCAGGGCGGCCGGCTCCTGCGCGACCGTCGCGAGGCCCTGCGCCCACGATGCCGCCCAGGCCGCAGTCTCGGCGCTCACCGCGGTCGCGAACAGCGGCGGCGGCTCTGCCGGCCGGCTCCAGACCCTGGCTCTGTGCACGCGCACGAGGCCGTCGTGGTCGACCTCTTCGCCGTCCATCAGTCGGCGGATTACGTCGACGCTTTCCCGCAGCCGTTCGTTGCGGATGGGCTTCGGGGGCCACCCCTCCCCCGTCACGTGCTCGTTGACCGCTTCGCCACTCCCCATCGCCGCCCAGAAGCGCCCCGGGAACATCTCTTCCAGCGTCGCGAATGCCTGAGCGATCATCACCGGGTGATATCGCTGCCCCGGCGCATTGACCATGCCGATTGAGAAGCGGGTGCGCGCGAGCGCGGCGGCGATCCAGCTCAGCGCGAAGCCCGACTCGCCTTGACCGGGGGTCCAGGGCGCGAGGTGGTCGGAGCACATGGCCCCGTCGAACCCGGCGCGTTCGGCCCCGACGACGGCATCCAGGAGCGCGCTCGGCGGGATCTGCTCGTGCGAGGCGTGGAATCCGATGAACACCATTCGCCGAGTCTTCCAACGAACGCGGTGACCCCGGTAGAGGTGGACACCTCGCGACCGGCCTGCGAAAATGTCCGCTACTTCGTCGCGTTCGGGTCATGGGCGAATCGTGCGACAGTCCGGCGGTTGCTCGCTTCGCCCTCGCATGGACCTCACAGAGTTCGAGAGCATGGTGACTTGATGACGCTAAGCAATTACCCGGTCAGGGCCTCGATCGGGGTGACCAACATCGAACGGTCGGCGGCGTTTTACGAGCAAGTGCTGGGCCTCGTCCCCGCGAGCATCGGCCCGAGTGCCGGAATCCAAGGAGGCGCTCGGTTCTACGCCTGCGGGCAGGGGACCGTGCTCAACGTTTTCGAGACGCCCACTGCGGGTTCGACGCGCTCGACAGTGGCCACCTGGTACGTCGACGACATCGATGCGGTCGTCGCCGGCTTGAAGGCGGCGGGGGCGCAACCCGTCCGCTACGAGGGATTCGGGCAAGACGATCGTGGGATCGGACCGCGCGCGGGTGGGGGCCGCATCGCCTGGGTGGAGGACCCCGACGGAAACACCCTCGCCATCGAGACCGACGATTGACCCCGTGAGCGACCACGGGCATCGTGAGGCACTCCCCGCTCAGGAGCGGGGAGCGCTGGAGCGCCGTCTGGCCGACATCCAGGTCGAACTCGAGGTGATCGCGCGCGAGCGACTGCGCGGGACACTCGCCACGTTCCCCCCGGACGATGGCGAGGAAGAGCTCGAGGCCGAAGCCGACGCCATCCGCGTCCGACTGGGGACTTCTCCCGCGATCGGACGCCCGCCGCGGGAGAGCTGGCTGGGCTGGGCCGCGCTGGTCGTGGCGATCGCCGCCATCATTGTGGTGGTCGCACTGCTCACCCGCTGAGACCTGCGGAGGTCAGGCGAGGTGATCGGCCAGGGCGTCGAGGAGACCGCGCGTGCCGTCCTCACGCCCCTGCCCGTCCGCCCAGAACTGGTCGAAGAAGACGCCGTGCTCCGTGTGCGTGAAGCGGGTACCGGCATCGATCGGTTCTAACTCCAACGACGCGACCGACGTCGACATGTGGGCCCCGTCGAGCCACATGTCGTACGTCGTGACGATGCGGACGTGTTCGACGATGTCGGTGTACGTCGCCTCGTACCGTGAAACCGGACCGCCGTGGAACTTGCCCTCGTCGATGTCGCGGCCGCCGACGCGGAAGTCGAACACCCACTCCCGAGTACGGATGCGGTCGGCGTCGCCCCACCAGCTCCGCTTGCTGTCCTCGTCGGCGAACGCCGCCCAGACGCGCTCGATGGGCGCCGCATAGTCGCGGGTCAGGGTGAATCCGGAGCGCGCGAGTCGGCGTACGATCGTCATCCCCGCCTCCTATCGGGCCAGAGTGACGTGGATCGCGCCACTCTCGGCGACTTCTGTCGTCACCTCGTGGGTGAGCTCGAAGCCGACCAGGTCGTCCCACAGTCGATGCCCTCGACCGAGGAAGATCGGGGCGACCATGAGGTGCAGGTCGTCGATCAGCCCTGCGCGCAGGAAGTCTCGCGCCGTTCGGTACCCTCCGCCGACGCGCACGTCGAGGTCGCCGGCGGCCTCCTTCGCCTCGGCGAGCACCTCGTCGATCGGGGCGTCGCGGAAGTGGAAGGTGGTTCCGCCGTTCATCGGAAGCGGCGCCCGAGGTGCCGTGTGGGTGAGGACGTAGACCGGGGTGCCGAACGGAGGCGTGTCACCCCACCAGCCCTTCCAGTCCGGGTCGTCGGGGAAGGAATGCAGGCCGAACATGCCGGCCCCCATGATCTCGGAGCCGATTCCGTCGAAGAACGCGGCAGCATGACGGTCATCGACGCCGGTCGTGCCCGCGCCACTCGTGTCCCCGAAGACGTTCTCGCGAAAAGTTCGGGTGGCGGCATACGCAGCGGTAAGTCGCGCCCAGTCTTCGCCCATCGGATTCTCGGGGGTCGCATCCGACGGCGTGTAGCCGTCCAGCGAGGCGAACAGGTCCATGCGGACACGTGTCATGTCAGTTCTCCTTCGGGGTCGTGAGAGCGAGATGGATGCCGAGTCGGTCGGCGCGGTGCTCCGCGGGTGTGCGCTGCTCGCCGAGCCACAGGTGCAGCACGTCGAGGGCGCCGGGCCGCAGACTCACGGTGCGCACCCGCCCGATCTTCTCCGACGTCACGACTCCGGCACCCTCGAGCACGCTCAGGTGCTGCAGGAACGACGGCAGCGCCATGGTGAACGGTGCCGCGAGATCCGAGACGACAGCGGGAGATTGCGCCAGCCGTTCCACGATGGCGCGACGCGTGGGGTCCGCGAGAGCGCGGAACACGGCGTCGATCTCGTCGTGATACTTAGGCATGCACCTAAGTATCACGAAGGATCGACATCGCGTCAACCGGGGCGGGAGACTATCCGGTCGTCACGCCCGGCTCCGCGGCGAACGGCACCATCCCGAAGCCGCGGTAGATCCGCTCCGGACTCACGGCCCGCCCCTCGGCCACGGTGAGGGCCACGTTGCGGATGTCCCTGATCGACCGCGTCGGATCACCGTCGACGAGGATGAAGTCGGCGGCCTTGCCCACCTCGATCGTGCCCCGGTCTTCGGCGCGATGCAGGTGCTCCGCGCATTCGATCGTGGCGATGCGGAGCGTGTCGACCGGACTGATGCCGGCATCGACGAAGAGCTCCAGTTCGCGGTGCACGGTGACGCCGGTGCCGTCATCCGTTCCCGGCCACAGCTTTACGCCCTTCTGGTGCAGCCGGACCACGATCTCCTGAAGGCGCCGGAACGCCGTCTCGTAGTTGTCGAGTTCGGCCTGGTCCCGGTAGGGCACGTAGGTACGTCGGCGATAGCGGCGGACGCCGGCCGGGAAGTGCTCGATGACCGGCTCGTGCGCGGCGATCACGGTGCGCGCCCTGCTCAGCATCAGCTGCTCGAGGATGACCAGGGTCACGTCGAGGCTGACGCCCCCGTCGACCATCGAGATCATGGTGCGCTGCACTCGCTCGGAGTCGAGGTCGAGGTCGGCGACCCGGGTGAGCGCCGTGAGCCGCAGCGGGGTGCGGGTGTCCTCCTCCGGCTCCAGCACCCAGCCGAGTGCGAGCTGGTTGAGGTGCGTGATCTCGTCGTACCCGTCGGCGATGGCCCGATCGGCATCCATGAACGCCGGCACGTGGCCCTGCACCCGCATCCCCCGGTCGTGGGCGCGCGCGGCGGTCTCGGCGACCCAATCGGGCGTGAAGGAGTTGTAGATCTTGATCGCGTGGAACCCGCGGTCGGCATACCAGTCGACGGCTGCGAGCGCCTCGTCCAGACTCTCCACGACGTGGCCCATCCGCATCGCGTGCGCGCTCCGGCCCTCGATGAATCCGGCGGGCACGGTGGAAGGCCCCGTCACATCCCCCGCCTCGATGGCGCCCATCAGAGCGGCGAGCGCATCGTTGTCGTTGCCCATGTCGCGGATGTTCGTGACTCCGGCGGCGATGTACAGCAGAGCGGATGACGTGTCGAGATGAGCATGCATGTCGTGCAGGCCGGGGATGGCGGTGCGACCGGCCCCGTCGATGATCGTGGCGCCGTCGGGAACCGCGATGTCGGGGCCGATCCCGGTGATGCGTCGCCCGTCGACCACGATGGTCTGCGGATCGCCGACCTGCCCGCTCACCGGGTCGAAGATGCGCACGTCGCGCACGACGAGCGTCCCGCCCTGGTGCAGCGTGGCCTCGCGGGAGAGCGCGGCGAAGCGGCGTCTGGTCGCTCGCTGCAGCGCCGCATCGATCTCGGCTGCCGCGGCGACGAGATCCGGGTGGAGCAGCAGCTCGCCGTCGGAGATCCCGAGCACCTCCCCGGTGACGCGGTCTCGCAGCACGTACTGCGGCCGCAGCTGCACACCCGTGAGCGCGAAGGCCTCGACATCACGGCCGCCGACTTCACCGAGCGGCACCGGGACGACCGCGACCTCCCCGGCCGGCAGCAGTGGAACAGGCCTTCCGGTGGCGAGGGCGCGCTCGACCAGCAGCACCAGGCCGTAGGGACTGGCGTCGGCGGGAAGGTAGAAGCCCTCCGCCGTGGTGGTGCCCTCGTCGGCCTGGCTGCTCCAGCGCGCCGCCCCGTCGGGGTGGATCGCGAACCTCTCGTGCACCGTGCCGCCCATAAGCGACGTGCCGTCGATCTCCCACCGCACCGGCAGACCGGCATCGAGCCGGAGTGTCTCGGCGAGTCTCGCACCGCGGCCGTTGTTGTCGACCTCGTAGACGATGCGGGTGAGGCCGTCCGGATCGGTGTCGGCCGAGAGTGATCCGACAGGCTCGCCGTTGGACACGAGGATCAGTTGCACCGTCATCGGCGGGTCCCTGCTTTCGAGGTGTGGGTGATGGTTCGGGCGATCGCGTCGCGGGCCTCGACGAGAACCGTCTCCTCGAGGGAGTGCCCGGCGATCAGCGGATGGATCTCGACGGCGGATGCCGGCACGCCGGAGTGCCGCACCGCGTGGATCGTGCTGGCCAGCGTGGTGGCGAGGTCGAAGTAGCCCCCGAGCAGGAGGACGCGCAGGTCAGGCCGCTCCTTCGCGACCTCGCCGAGGTTCGTCGCCACCGAAGTGCGGAAGATGGGCGGCATGGCCTCTGCCGGACGCCAGTCCCAGGCGAAGTTCAGATCGAGGGAGAGCGACACATAGGGCTCGTCCGCATCGACGGGTGCGCCCAGCTCGTCGCGGAGGTACCGGGCGATGGGCGCGGAGTGGATGACGTTGCTGCGGCCGAGACCGAGAGCCGGGTCATCGGCTGCCGGCGGACGACCGTCGGGATGGGGCTCCGGCAGGGGACCGGTCACGCGCACGTCCAGCCGTCCGACGACGAGTCCCTCGTCGGCCCGCAGGCGGCGGAGGAAGTCCTCGCTGCCCACTCGCAGGTCGGCGGCGAGCACGTCATCCGGTGAGAGGCCGACGAGCTCGGCGATCCGTGCGGCGATGCGGATGCGGGTTTCGAGCTCGAGGGCGGCTCCCCGGTGCAGCGCCGGAAGCACCTCGTCGACGGCGAAGCGCTCCGCCTCGGCCCAGACCTCCGCGACGTGATCGACGCCCGCACGGGCGGCACCGTGGAACCAGGCCGCCACCGCCATCGTCGGCAGCGCGAACACCGCGGCGAGGTCGTTCTCGGGTGCCTCGGCGGCCGTCGTGGCGTCGAGCATCGGCGAGATGAGGGTGATGCTGTCCAACCGCAGATCCGTCAGCTGCGGGGCGACGGCGGCGAGCCGGTAGCCGCCGAAGCTCTCCCCGATCAGATGGATCGAGGCGTGCTCGCGGTCGTTCGCGCGGAGCCACGCGCGGATGAAGGTCTCCACGGCATCCGCATCGCCGGGCACCGTGAGCATCCGCACAGCAGCCTCATCCCGGAGCACCCGGCTGAACCCGGTGCCGACCGGATCGACGAAGACGAGGTCGGCCACGTGGAGCAGCGAGACGGCGTTCTCGACGACCTCACCGGAGCGGAGGATGCGCGGGCCCAGGGCGTTCATGTGCAGCGGAGACGACGAGGCGCCGGGGCCGCCGTTCCACAGGAAGGCGACAGGGCGCTCCGTGTCCGAGTGCCGGACGTAGCTCGTCGCACTGATGGTGGCATCCGGTTCGCCGTCGGGTCCGAGGAGGACCAGCTCGCTCCATCGCGCGACGCCGCCGCCCAGATCTGCGCCGAGCGATACGCGTCCGTCGATCGACCTCACCCGTCCACCACCCAGTCGGTGGTGCGGATGTCGCCACCTCGGGGCTCGTAGCGCACGGTCACCTCCTCGCCGTCGCGCGCGATGACGATATCGAGCGGCGTGGATCCGTCCCGTGCCGCACTGTACGAGAAGCGACGCGTGACGAGTTCGTCGCCTTCGCGGAGTCCCGCGCGTTCGGCCGCAGACCCCGCGACCAGACCGGTGATGCGCCGCGGCTCCTGGAACGACACGATGTCGAAACCGAGGTCATGCTCGGGGGCGACAACGGGAACCGGGCGAAGCACTCCTTGGAAGAGCTCCGTCGGTCGTTCGATCGGTTCGCCGGCCACCATCGCGTCGTAATCGGTTCGCGCCCGGTCTCCGATCACCTTCTCGATCCGCTGCAGCCAGCCCTCCACGAGCACCTTCTCGCCGCGACGCTGCGCCCGCTGGATGTCGATGACGATGTCGTCGAGCGAGACCTCTCCGGCCGACTCCGCCCGCAGTCGCGCATCGACTGCCACGAGGTACTGGATGCCCCGCCCATAGGGGATGGTCTGCGCCCGCAGGTCCGCCCAGAACAGATCGGCCGCGGCCGCATAGCTCAGGTGCCGTCGCGGGTTCGCGTCGTACCGGCGGTACATGTCGGTGAGCTGTTCGCCGAAGGTCGCGGAGTCGAGTATCCCTGCTCGCCAGGGCAGCACCAGCGAATAGAACTCGGCCGCCCCCTCGCTGTACCAGGATCCGACGGTCCAGTCCTCGTCGAGGTGCGGCCAGTTGTGCACCATCTCGTGCGCGAGCAGAGTGCGCAGATCCGCCTCGTCGACCTCGGTCGTCGGCGAGTAGCCGAACGCGAACGACGACGGGAAGGACGTGCCGCCGGAGCCCTTGTCGGGGTTGCGGCGCACGAGCACGTGATACTGCGGATTCTCCTCTTCGAAGAACGCGCTCATCGTGGTGTGGATGTCTCGCAGGTAGCTGCTGAGGCCGTCGAGGTCGAAGGGCACGTCGCTGTAGGCGTGGATGCCGAAGTTCGTCGCTCCGTCCGGAGCGATGATCGGGGTCCCGGCGCCGAACAGGCAGTGCTCGATCGATGCGATGTCGCCGGACCAGCGCCGCACCTCATCGCCGGCGCCGTGGCTCGAGACCGCCGACACGCCATCGTCGAGGTGCCAGGTCAGCGAGAAGTCGAACTCGCTCTCCGCACTGAGCGGCACGGGAAGGAAGGTGCATCCGGCACCGAACAGTCCGAGCTGCTCGCGGCGCAGGTCGAACAGCGGCCCGACCGGTGTGCGCAGATCCACGTCGCGCACGGGGGCCCGCACCGCGACCTCCACGACGCCGTCGACGTCGCGGTCGGCGAGGAAGTGCCGATAGGTGCTCATGGGATCCGACGTGCCCTCGACCTCCGTCAACGGGACGGCGCCTGCGGAATCGCTCACCCGGATGTCGTCCACTCGGTAGACCGCGCCGGGAACGGACGCGATCACCGCCGGAAGCCGAAGCAGCACCTCCCCCGCGGCGACGGGGCCGAACTCGGCGCGATAGCGGGCGTCGATGCCCGCCCACCCCTCGGCGCTGCGGAACGGGGTGAGCTCGAGATCGAACACGGGCAGAGTCATGAGAGCGCCTCCCAGCGCACCGTGGCGACCTGGTCGCCGGCCGGCAGATAGTCGAAGTCGAGCGGCTCGCCGTCGCGCACGACGTGGAGCGACAGCGGCCGGTCGCTGTAGCGGGATGCGTGGTACGGCAGCGCGAGATCGACCAGCGCATCCCCATCTCGCACCCCGGCACGGGCGGCCGCGGAATCGGGACGCAGACCCTGCACGCGCCGCCCGTCGCTGCGGAAAGAGGCGACGTCGAAGCCGAGGTCGTACTCGGCAGCCGTCGCCGGGACCGCTCGCATCCCCTCGAACGGAACATCCGGAAGCGGGATGGGGGTCCCTGCGGCCATGGCGTCGAAGTCGCGCTGCGCGTCAGCCCCCGTGAACACCGCTACCCGCTCCACCCAACCCGCGGCCCCGACCTGTTCGCCGGCACGCTGCGTGCGCAGGATGTCGAGCACGACGTCGTCGAGCGTCTTCTCGCCGTCGGTGGCCTGCCGGATCCGGCCGTCGGTCGCGATCAGATAGCGGAGACCGCGCCCGTAGGGGATGCGCTGCGCACGGGGGTCGGCCCAGTACGCAGCGGAGGCCGCGTCGTTGTCGAGCCCCCGCAGGGCGTTGGTGTCGTACTGCTGGAACCTGTCGGTGAGCTGCGCGGCGAGCGCCGTGGTCGAGAGCATGCCGCTGCGGTGCGGGAGTACGTGCGAGTAGTACTCGGCGGCGCCCTCGGTGTACCAGGAGATCGCCGAGTGGTGGTCGTTCAGGGTCGGCCAGTTGTGCGCCATCTCGTGCGCGAGGAGACTCCGCAGCTGGTCCGTCTCGCTCTCGCCGACCGCTGAGAACGCGAACGCGAACGATCCGGGGAACGCCGAACCGCCCGTCCCCTGCCCGAGGTTCTTGCGGATGAGCACGTGGTAGCTCGACCCCTCGTCCTCGAAGAACCGGGTGAACTCGGTGTGCAGCCTCGCGACGTACTCGCCGATCTCGTCCAGATCGAACGGGGTGTCGTTGTAGGAGTGGATGCCGAAGTCCGCTGACCCCTCCGGAGTGCGGTGCGGGGTACCGGCGGCGTAGTAGCAGAACGCGACCGACTGCAGCGGCCCGTTCCACGAGCGATCGCCGGTGCCGTAGCTCGACACCGCCTGGACGCCCTCGCTCAGGCGCCAGCGAAGCGTGAAGTCGAACACGGGTCCGTCGGGGGTCGAGACGTCGCCGGGAAGCACCAGGAAGTTCAGGCCGGCGCCGAACAGTCCGAGCGCTTCGGCCCGGAGGTCGAACAGCGGCCCCACCGGAGTGAGTTCGTCGTGGGGTGGCCC
>NZ_JBLVOH010000026.1:0-23710 GCF_053543675.1 Microbacterium umsixpiens | reverse complement strand
CGCACTCCGCGGACGCGGGCTGCGGTGACTGCGGCGCCGAGGGCAAAGACTCCACCCGCGATGAAGAGGGCGGTGTAGTTTCCAGACCCTCCGCCGATGGCGAGAAGAAGTGGCGCGATGACAGGCCCGATAGCGGTCGCCAGTGTGCCGGAGACCTGGTAGATCGACATCCACTTTCCGCCAGCAGCAGGGTCGGGCAAGACGTCAGAGGCAAGGGCGAGATCGACCGAGTTGAACGCGCCGGAACCAGCTGAAATGAGCACGCCTCCGATGATGTAGATCCCGAAGTCAGGTGCTATAGCTGCGATGGCCATACCCGCGGCGATCATCCCCGCCGCGATGTAAATGAATGGCTTACGCCGACGCAACTTGTCCGAAAGGAACCCACCCAGGATCGTGAATCCGATAGTCGCGAGCAGGGCCAGCCCGCCGGCGACAGCGAGCTGCTGACCCGCCTGTTCCGCGGTGAAGCCGAGTCGGTCCAGAAGGAAGTACAGCTGGTAGGTGCTGAAGAATGCCGTTCCCACTCCGATGCACAGCTTTCCGACCCACACCAACGAGAAATCTGGGTGCTTGAGCGGGTTGAACAGCAGGCTACGCAGGGACGATCCAACCTTGACGGACTGAAAACGCTCCGGCGCGGGGCTGTCGGGGATGACGAGTACCCACAGCAGCACACCGAGCGCGAAGACGGCGACCGGGGCCAGGAAGAGCAGCACCACGTTGCTCAGCAACAGGCTGCCAACCAGGGTGGCGGAGACGCCAGCAATCGATGCCATAACGCCGCTCAGCGCACCCAGCTTGCCTCGCTGTGCGGGGGGCACGTGTTCGGCGAGGGTGGGGTTCATGGCGACGCCTACGAGGGATGCGGCGAGCTGAGCGATCACGTATCCAACGAGGATGAGAGGCACGTTCGGCGCGATGGCAATCAGAAACGCACTGATGGCAAAGACCGAGAAGCCGAGAATGAGGAACGGCCGGCGTCGCCCCCAGGCGAACTTGCTTCGGTCGCTGAGTACACCGAGTACCGGTCCTGCAGGCAGCAGAACGATGGCACTGATACCGACGACCAGACCGAGCACGGTCTCCTTGCTCGCGGGGTCGACGAGTTGAATCTTGTACGGGAGGCTGAAGAGCGCCGGCATGAACAGGCACAGGAAGTATCCGAAGTACGCGAAGCTGTACACGAAGACAAAGCCCGGCCCCACCTTCGGAATGCGCAGCTCCGCCGTCGTGGGATCTTCCTCATCCTCCGCCCGCAAGGTGAGCTGAGATACGTCCTCGATAGGTGTGTTAGTCGGCACGATGTTTGCCGCGTCTTTGCGTCTCATGGGTTTGCCTTCATCACGGGCCCGTCATCGGGCGCTCTGGTCCGAGTCGGCTTCGGGGGCCGATATCGGTGT
The DNA here is from genome assembly GCF_053543675.1 of Microbacterium umsixpiens. Taxonomy (NCBI): domain Bacteria; kingdom Bacillati; phylum Actinomycetota; class Actinomycetes; order Micrococcales; family Microbacteriaceae; genus Microbacterium; species Microbacterium umsixpiens. Next base: position 22,307 of record NZ_JBLVOH010000026.1, on the reverse strand, counting down.
TGATAGGTACAGGGAACCACTGTTTTTGACGCGTGTCAATCCGCTGAGTGACCCGGGTCCGCCCGCCCACCGTTCATGTACGGGTCGACCGCGATGGCTCGGCGGCCGGAGCGGTGGCGGGCGGCGGGCTCGCCACCGTGAACCGCACCACGCCGCTGCGCCGGCGGATGGAGGGGATGTGGTACGCGTCGGATGGCGGTCGTGGTTCGAGAGACGGCAAGACCACGACGCTGCCGCTTTCTGTCTCGTCACCGTTGAGCTCGCGGTAGACCTCCACGCCGCTTTCGTGAGCTCTCAGCTCTTCGACCTTGACGATCTCCGCTCGACCTTCCGCGCAGAAGAACGACAGTTCAGCTCCTCTGCCGCATGCGAGGAACGTGTCCTCAGACTCCTGAACGATCAGCCCATAGCCCCACTCGTGGAACCCGCCAACCCTGTTCGGCTCGCGTCGTGCAATGGCGGTGTACCTCCCCAACGCAAGCTCTTGCTGCTCGAGCTCGGCATGAAGTCTGAAGCTCCCGATGGGAGGCGCTGAGTTGACCTTTGCGAGGATCGCTAGTGCCCCGTAGGCATCGAACAAGGCCTCGCCCTCGGGCAACTCCGTGGTGTCGATGCCGAACGGGGAGACCCCGATGGCGGAGTGCGAGCCCAAGGCGACGAATGCGTCTGCGACACCAGCGACATTTCGGCGCATCTCCGGGATGAGAAGGCCGCCACTGAGGCCGATGTAGTCCTTGCAGATCTGGTCGAAGTCCCCGAAGTAGATGTCGGGGACGAGCAAGTCCAGCGAGGGCGCGAGTGCGCTCCACATCGCTCCCACATGGGGGAGTGGGCCACCGCTGGGGTATATGCCTGGCTCCTGGCCCCCCGCCGGATTGCCATCCGCAACCTCGAGTTGCGTGTACAACCATGCGTTCGCGAACAGGGGGAGCGGGTATTGGGCTCTTCCCGCGGCGGCAACTCGCTCGACATGGCGCGCATAGGCTGCCGCCATGAAGGCTTCATCAGTGTCTGTGGTGTCTCCGAACAACTCCGACCATGTGCCCGCTTGCTGCTCGCCGTGAGAGCGCCACGCCTCTCGAATACGAAGAGGTGCATCCGTGCGGAGCGCGGCGAGGACGTCTTCCGGGACGCTGCTGTGGTAGGCGTGTTCCGCCGCAGCGCTACGGTCTCGGGAGTCCCCCAGGATTCCGACTTCGTTCTCCACCTGGACCATCACGATGGTTCCTTCGGCAGAGTCGATGTCCCGGATGTGCGCCATGAGCGCGGCGAAGGCCCGCGCATCCGCTTCTGCAGCTTCCGTGGCGAAAGGAGTCAAGCAGTCGCGAGTCTCGCCCGTTCTAATTTCGGCCCGGGGGAAGCGCTCAGGGTCGGATCGCACCCAGTCGGGAATGTAAGTTGAGCGCCCGTTCTTCCATGTCCCGAACCAGAGCGGGATCAGATGCAGACTCCTGTCACGCGCTGCGGAGACGAGCTCATCGACAAGAGAAAAGTCGAACTTCCCTTCGTGGGGCTCCAGCTGTCGCCACGAGACAGGCGCCAGAACGGTGTTGAGATTCATGCCGTCCAGGGCATCGAAGGCATCTCGAATGGCGGGGCGGCTGCTGCTCGAGGAATTGTGCAGCTCACCCCCGAGGACGACGAAGCGCTTGCCATGGACGTGAAGGTGCTTCACCCCTCCCTCGCTGACAAGCCGGGCGGGCGGGGCTACAGGTGATGTGCGTGGCATGTGTCCTCATCGTCGAAGTGCGGTGGCAAAAATGTAGCAGATGTACCGTTTTCGTTCATGTGGTTCAACATCGCGTCTACTGCCAACGCAGTACATCGGAGCCTGCGCACGGACCACGCGAGCGCGACGCGGAGAAATCAGAGTTGAAGAAAGCACTCGCGCGCACGCTGATGCGCCTTTCGAAGGACTCTCATGGCTCGACTACTTTCCCGGCTCGGCCGGTTCTCCGCACGTCATCGCTGGGCGGTGCTGATCTCCTGGCTCTTGGCGGTCGCCGTGCTGGCCGTGGTCGCGCTATCCGGGATGAAGTTCGGCGACGGGGGGTTCGATGTTCCGGGCACTCCCTCCAGCGAGGCAATGAGCGTACTGGATGAGGAATTCCCCCCGGACGATTCGGATGTCGGCTCGTTGCAACTCGTCATCCAGAACCCGGACGGCGACATCGTCGATGCAGAGGCGATGACTAGCATCGCCGATGCGCTCGCCGACGTCCGTGACATCGACGGGGTGGAATCTGTCTCCGACCCCTTCGACCAGACCCGCCCGTACATCTCCGAAGACCTCTCCACTGCGGTCGCTACCGTGTCCGTGGACAACGCCGCAGATGCAGAAACCGCGACCGAGCGCCTCGCAGAAGTCGCGCAGTCTCTGCGTGCTGATGGTCTGAACGCCGAAGTCGGCGGCTCACTCGGTGAAGGGGTGCCGGAGATCCTCGGGCCGAGCGAGATCGTCGGCGCGGCGCTCGCATTCCTGGTCCTTCTCATCACTTTCGGCTCCCTGGTTGCGGCCGGCGCGAACATGTTCACTGCGCTCATCGGCGTGGCTGTCGGAATCCTCGGTGTACTGGCGTTCTCCGCGGTGACCCCCATCGGGTCCCTCACTCCGATCTTGGCCGTCATGCTCGGCCTCGCCGTCGGGATCGACTACACGCTGTTCATCCTCGCCAGGTTCCGCACCGAGCTTCGCGAGGGGAGAGGCTTGCACAGTGCCATTGGCGTCGCCGTCGGCACTGCCGGGTCTGCGGTCGTCTTCGCCGGAGCCACCGTGATCATCGCGTTGACCGGCCTGACGGTGGTGGGTATCCCGTTCCTCGGAGAGATGGGTCTCGCCGCGGCATTTGCGGTTGCAATCGCTGTGCTAATGGCGCTCACCCTGGTGCCCGCCTTGCTCTCGTTCATGGGCGCTCGGGCTCTGTCGCGCCGGGACCGCAAGCTGGTGGGGACGGACGTCGCGGAGAAGAACGGCTTCATCGCCGGCTGGGCGCGCTTCGTCACGCGGCGTCGCGCGCTCAGCCTCCTGGGAGGCACGGCTCTGCTCGTCGTGGCGGCAGTGCCGCTCATGTCGATGCAGACGGCGCTCACCATGCCTGGAGGAGAGGATCCCGACTCTACGCAGCGCGCCGCCTACGAGATCGTCGCTGACAAGTTCGGCGACGGCGCCCAGGACCCGCTGGTCGTTCTCGTGCGATCCGACAATGTCGAGACGGTGCTTTCCCGTGTCGTCGACAACCTTGCCGAACTCGACAATGTCGACATGGTGATCCCCGCCGCTGTGACAGACGACGGTGACACGGCGATGCTGACGGTCATGTCGAAGTACGGCCCGCTCGATTCGCGCACGACAGACCTCGTGCACGACATCCGCAGCGAAGATGGCGAGATCAGTGGAGCGCAGCTTCTCGTTACGGGAGCAACAGCAATCGGTTTGGATTCCGACGAGCAGCTGCAGTCCGCCCTCATGATGTACATCGCACTCATCGTCGGACTCTCGCTGGTCCTGATGGTGATCCTGTTCCGTTCGCTTCTCATCCCCCTCGTCGCGACCGCGGGCTTCCTGCTGTCGCTCGGCGCAGGCCTAGGCGCAACCGTCGCGATCTTCCAGTGGGGTTGGCTCGACGTCATCGTCCAAGCTCCGCAGGGGAACCCGCTGCTGAGCCTCCTGCCCATCGTGGTCACGGGCATTCTCTTCGGGCTGGCAATGGACTACCAGGTGTTCCTCGTCTCTCGCATGCACGAGGCTCACGAGCGGGGGCTGACTCCACTGGAGGCCGTGCGCGCGGGCTTCCGGCACTCGGCAGTCGTCGTCGTGGCGGCAGCCGCCATCATGGCCGCCGTTTTCGGAGGATTCGCCATGAGCCATTCCTCCCTGGTCGGCTCCATCGCCATGGCTCTCACCGTCGGCGTCATCGCGGATGCGTTCATCGTCCGGATGATTCTCGTGCCGGCAGCGCTCTCGTTGATGGGCAAGGCGGCATGGTGGATTCCCAGGTGGCTCGACCGTGTCCTTCCCACTATCGATGTCGAGGGGGCGGGTCTTGACCCGCAGCCGGCGCCACGACCCGAGAACGCGCCCGTTGCCGCGCGTGACGCTGTAGGGGTCGGACGATGATGAAGGATCAGCGATAGTCCGAAACCGCGGGTGAGAGAATCATCCGCATGATGATGACGAGGAGGCGGCGGACAGTGAGCCTGCACCGTTGGGAATGGCTGCTGGACGTCGTCGCCCTCGTCGCGTTCATCGTCGCCGCGGTCACGATCATCGCGGATCGCACATGGTGGACGTCTCCGGGCTTGGTCGTGGCCGCGGCGGCCGTGATCGGTCGGCGGCGTGTGCCCGTGTGGGCAGCAATGGGCGCGGTGGTTGCGAGCGGGGTGGTGCTGTTCACGCCGAACATCGCCTTCCCGACCTGGGTCCTTGCCGAGGTTGTCCTCTTCACCCTCGCTATCCGCGCCCCAAAGACATGGACCCTCGTTCTCGCCGCGGTGCATGCCCTCGTGCTGTACGCCGGAGCGATTGTCGTTTTCGATGAGCGCCCGTGGGAGCCAGTCGCGCTGATCCTTCCCGTGTGGACCGCTGCGGTTGTCGCCTTCGGGATGGCCTTGCGGTCCAACGATGACTACGTCCGGGCCTTGGAAGCGCAAGCACAGTCAGCGGTCGCCTTCCGCGAGAGCGAGGTGGCGCGCCACGTCGGGGAAGAACGACTGCGAATCGCCCGAGACCTGCACGATTCCGTCGCCCATTCAGTGTCGGTCATATCGCTCCACGCGGGATCCGCGGAGCGACACCTCGAGAAAGACCCCGAACGCGTCACAGCCTCCCTCCGACAGATCCGCGCGTCCAGTCGGGAAGTGGTGGACGAGCTCCAGGAGATCCTGACTCTTCTTCGCGACCCCCTCGGATCGAGCGAGACTGAGGAAGTTCCTGGTCCCGCGGCACTCGATTCTCTCGTCGCGACAGCGCGCCGGGCCGGACTACACGTGCAGCAGACCCTCGAGCCGCTGCCAAGCTTGGACCGCTCTGTCGGAGTCGCCGTGTATCGGATTCTGCAGGAGTCCTTCACCAACGCGCTGAAGCACGGCGCCGGTGATGTCGTCGTAAGCGTTCGGGCAAAGGGGAACATGGTGCACATCGACGTGAACAACGCGGTGGCACATGGAGGGGCCCAAGGCTCGGGTTTCGGAATCGTCGGGATGACGGAACGTGCGGCCAGTGTGCACGGGACCCTCGAAGCTGTACACAAGGGCGGTCGATTCGAAGTGACGGCGCAACTGCCGATGCACCTCCACTCACACGAAGGCGAGTATTGATGACGACCGTCGTGCTCATCGATGATCAGGGGATCGTCCGCGCTGGCATCCGCGGGGTGCTCGAGTCCGCGGACATCACTGTTCTGGGGGAAGCGCAGGATGGAGGAATCGGCGTCGGACTTGTCCGCGAGGTCCTCCCCGACGTCGTGCTCATGGACCTGCGCATGCCAGGGATCAACGGGGTCGAAGCGACGAGACGGATTCGGGCCGATTCTTCCCTGGCATCGACGCGCGTTCTGGTGCTCACGACCTTTGACGGCGACGCGGACGTACTCGCCGCGTTGCGAGCCGGTGCGGACGGGTTCATCAGCAAGTCCGCCGAGCCGGATGAACTCATCGACGCCGTGGAACGTACAGCTGCCGGCGAGTCGAGCTTGTCCCCTCGAGCTTCCCGTGCTGTCACCGCCCATCTTGCGTCCGAAGGCGAACCTCGGAAGCCGGACGCGGAACTCAGCGCGCGCATTGCCTCGCTGACCCCTCGCGAGCGAGACTTTGTCATCGCCGCCGCGACAGGCGCCGACAACGCTGAGATCGCGGCAGCGCAGTCGATCTCTCCGTTCACGGTGAAGACGCATCTCAACCGCGCCATGGCGAAACTCGAAGCCCGTGACCGGGGGCAGCTGGTAGCTATCGCCTACCGGAGCGGGCTCGCGCCCTGACACAGGAAAGAATCCGCGCCCGTGAACAGTGACTCGAAAATTCCTCTGGCCCGACCCGTGATCGGCTCGCTCGTGGAGCGACATCTTGGTCTGCTGGTAAACGACATGGCCGATCTCACCGACGGGATGTACAACGCGGCCTATCGTCTCAGCCTGTCGGACGGGTCTCAGGTCGTTCTGAAGGTCGCCCCACCGGACGATGCCCCTCGCCTTTGTTACGAGCATGGTCTGATGCGCTCTGAGGTGTCCTTCTATCGGCACGCCCGCGGGAGGGCTCCGGTGCCCGCGGTGCTTGCCAGTGACTTCAGTCGGCAGGTGGCCGACCGGGATATCGTCATCCTCTCCTTCCTTGAGGGTGGGCCACTCAATCGGGTCTCTGACTCGCTGACGTCTGCCGGGCGAGTCGCCGTGAGGTCACAGCTCGGGGAGGCGGCCGCCCAGCTCCACGCGGTGAAGGGGTCGAGCTTCGGATACGAACGGCCGACGGATGGGCTGGCGTTGAGCGGAAGCTCGTGGGGCGAGGCGTTCCAGCGCATGTGGGACGCGGCGGTCTCGGATATCGACCACTATCGTGTTCGCACCGATATTTCGACCGCCGATCTTCGCGCGGTGATCCGAGGTCATCTCGGACTACTCAACGAGGTGGACGAGCCCGCTCTGGTGCATTTCGACCTCTGGGACGGCAACGTCTTCGCATGTGCGGACGGTCACGCCGCGAGGTTGAGTGGCATCATCGACGGCGAGCGGATGTTCTGGGGTGACCCACTCGCCGACTTCGTGTCAACGTCCCTCTTTCGGGACCCTGCCGACGACTCGGACTTCAACGCGGGATATGCCCGAGCAGGTGGGACCCGGTGGGAGTTCGATGAACGGCAGAGGACCCGGCTCGCGCTCTATACGGCGTATCTGTGCATGCTGATGCTCGCTGAAGCTGTTCCGCGCGGCTATAGCGGCCCGACCGTCGACGCGGATCAACGGTTCGTCGCGGACCGGCTGCGCGAGTCCCTGCGACTGTTGAGGTGAGCTGACATCTCGCCTCGTTTCCGCACTGCTCTTCACGTGCCGAGCTGCCCTGCGAAAGCGCTACTCGGGCGGTCGAGCGGACACGCGATCAACGACGCGGCCGAGCATCGTGGAGAAGGAGTGAAGCTCCTCAGGCTTCCAGTCGTCGAGTAGGCCCGCGAGTATCCGTTCGCCCTCGTCGAAGAGCGCGGTGGCCGCCGCGACTCCGTCCTGAGTCAGGGCAATGCGTGACGCGCGAGCATCGGTGGCCACCGCGACCCGTGCCGCGAACCCAGCGAGAACAAGTCGATCCGCGATCTTGCTTACAGTGCCGCCGGACACGCGAAGTGCGAGTGCGAGCTCGCTTGGCCTCATCGGACCATTCAGCCCCAGTAATAGCAACGCGGGGATATCCCTGGATTGGATGCGTACGCCGGCTCGTACCGCCATAGATGCTTGGAAATCCTCAGAGGTCCAGACCTGGACGAGCGTCATCAACGACGTCATCGTCGATGAGCGGAGGGTCGCGCTGAACGCCAGCTGCGCGGGGTCGGCATCATGGTCCACTCGTCGTGGCATCGTCACCTCCGAGGCAAGTACTTGCCAGCGTAAAATAGTTTGGTTAGCGTTGCAGTGCGTCTCGAATGAGTAGATCACGCATTCGTTGAGGGCTCATGCTCGTCGACTGCGCGGCGCTAGTAGCCGGGCCGCGGGCGGAAGGAATTCAGTATGACATCCGGAACATTCGACCTCATCGTCGTGGGCTTTGGTGCCGCAGGAGTTGCCGCGGCCATCGAAGCGGCGGATGCGGGAGCGACGGTGCTTGCCATCGACCGCGGATTCGGCGGGGGAGCGACTGCGCTGTCAGGCGGGATCGTCTACGCCGGCGGCGGAACCCGATACCAGAAGGCCGCGGGGGTCGACGATGACCCGGACAATATGTTCCGGTACCTGACGCAGGAAGTCCGTGGTGCCGTGAGCGATGACACTCTTCGTCGGTTCTGCGATGAGAGCGCCGAGACCATCTCATGGCTAGAGCGACAGGGGGCGTCGTTCCAGGCTTCGCTCGCTCCGTTCAAGACGTCGTATCCGACGGACCGCCATTATCTGTACTACTCAGGCAACGAAAAAGCACACCCCTATAAGGAGCATGCGCGGCCTGCTCCGCGTGGGCACCGGCAGATCGCGAAGGGACTCGGCTCCGGCAAAGTTCTGTACTCGCGACTGAAGGCGAGCGCGCTGAAGAAGGGCGTCGTTTTCCTGCCGCACACCACGGTCGACGAACTTATCGTCGAAGACGGCACGGTTGTGGGAGTTCGCTACCGGTCAGCGGATGAGCGCAACCTGCCTGCCAGCTATGCCCGCCGCAGCGTTCTTGCTGCAAAGGCGGGAAACTGGGCGCCGGCAATCGGGGAGCGCGTCGCCGCGACTCTGCAGCGAGATTGGGAGAGTGCGGCTCGGCCAGGAGAGGCACGCGGTCGTGCTGTGCTTCTCTCCGGGGGTGGCTTTGTGCATAATCCTGAGTGGATGAAGAAATGGTCGGGACCGTACCGGGACATTTCACCGCTCGGGACAGCGGCCGACGACGGCGGAGCGATCTCCCTCGGACTTACTACGGGCGGTGCGACGGACCACATGGACCGCATGACCGCGTGGCGTTTCATCAACCCCCCGAGCGCCATGGCTGAGGGCGTGGTCGTCGACGGTGCGGGACAGCGAATCGCGAACGAGGACCTCTACGGCGCGACGTTTGCTGACCACATGGTGCGCGAACATGATGCGCGGGGATACCTGATCCTCGATTCGAAGCAGTGGCGCAAAGCACGCAGGCAGATTCGCACGCAGACCAACAGCTTCCAGCTTCTGCAGCTGCTCTACCTCTACACGATTGGTCATCGGAAGGGGCGTGATCTCAGCGCCCTTGCCCGCAAGCTCGACCTTCCCGTGAACGCCACCGCCGCGACGATCACCGCATACAACTCCGGAATTCTGTCGGGTGCGGGAGATCCCGCGGGGAAGGCACCGGAACTCTCCTCCACCGTGATGTCGGGACCGTTCTTCGCCGTTGACCTCTCAGTCAAGAACTCGCCGTTCTACCCTGCTCCGGGGCTCACCTTGGGTGGTCTCAAAGTGGACGAGCAGTCGGGCGGTGTGCTCACCGAAGCTGGACAGGTGATTCCGGGTCTGTTCGCCGCGGGGAGAAGCGCAGTCGGTGTGTGTTCTGTCGGCTACATCAGTGGCTTGTCTATCGCTGATTGCTTCTTCTCGGGACGACGGGTGGGACGAATCGTGGCGCGAGCCGTCGAGGCTACGGCGGATCCGGCGGAATCAGCCGCACTCTGAGCCACGGGCAGCGGGACCCGTTCCTCCCGCCGGCACCACTGAGCAACGATGCACGGAGGCATGATGAACACACTCGACACCGGCGGCCCGAGCGCCCACGACATCACCGTTGATGTTCTCGTCGTAGGGTCCGGAACCGGGATGGCGGCCGCACTCGCCGGGCACGAGCTCGGCCTGGAATGCCTCGTCATCGAGAAGACGCCCTTTGTCGGAGGATCCACAGCCCGTTCGGGGGGTGCGTTCTGGGTCCCGGGGAACGACACGCTTCGCCAGGGGCGCGCTCCGGAGACCGAGGCGTCCGCCCACCGATATCTCGAGGCTGTGGTGGACGACGAGTCGCGGAGGAGACGGTGGGAGGCGTTCCTCGAGCACGGACGGGACGCCGTCGCCATGCTCGCGCGCACCACACCACTGGGCTTCTTCTGGGCGCGGGGCTACTCCGATTACCACCCCGAGAACCCCGGCGGGTCTGCGATTGGTCGCACCTGCGAGAGTCGGCCATTCAACACATCGCGACTGGGTGGTGAGAAAGGCAGACTGCGTCCTGGCGTGCTCGAGGCCCCCATTCCGATGCCCGTGACGGGGGCTGACTACAAGTGGCTGAATCTCATGACGAGAACACCCCTGCGGTCATTGCCGAAAGTCGTTCGCAGAGCGGTGCAAGGGATCGCCGGCGCTGCGTTCGGGCGCACATACGTTGCGGGTGGACAGGCGCTGGCCGCCGGAATGTTCGCGGGCCTCGTAAAGGCACGTGTTCCCGTATGGACTCGAACCGCGCTTGTCGAGCTTGTCTACGACGGCCGTCGGGTTACCGGCGCGGTCATCGACCAGGATGGCACGACGGCTACCATTCACACGCGACGGGGAGTCGTTCTGGCGAGCGGAGGGTTCGACCACAACACTCGCATGCGCCACGATTACCAATTCACGGCACTCATCCCGCACGCGAGCCTTGGAGCAGAAGGTAACACCGGAGACGCCATCGTTGCGGCCACCGCTCTAGGGGCAGGCACAGACCTCATGGGCGAAGCCTGGTGGTTCCCCGCTGTCGCGCCGCTCGCCGGCGGTCAGCCTGGTGTTCTCCTCGCGGAGCGATCCTTGCCCGGTTCTCTCATCGTCGATGAGACGGGCTCCCGGTTCATCAATGAGGCGACGGACTACATGACTTTCGGGCAGCGAGTTCTCGACAGGGGACGGGGCGGGAACCCCGTCCAATCGATGTGGCTCGTGTTCGATCAGCAGTACAAGAACAACTACTTGCTCGCGGGGTCAGTGTTCCCGAGGATGCCGCTTCCCAGGGCCTGGTACGAGCAGGGTGTCGCGGTTACCGCTCAGACAGCCACCGATCTGGCAGCCAAAATGGACGTCTCCGACGCGAGTTTCGCGAGCACTATCGAGCGCTTCAACCTGCTCGCCGCGTCGGGCAACGATTACGACTTCCACCGAGGGCAAAGCGCATACGACCGTTACTACGGTGACCCTACCGTGCAGCCGAACCCCAACCTTCGTCCCCTGAGCGGAACTCTGTATGCCGTTCGCGTCGTCCTGTCGGATCTCGGGACGTGCGGCGGGCTCACGGTCGACGAACGTGCTCGCGTGCTTCGCGAGGACGGATCCGAGATTGAAGGGTTGTACGCCATCGGCAATACAGCAGCAAACGCCTTCGGCCGTCGATACCCGGGCGCGGGTGCGACCATCGGCCAGGGCATCGTGTTCGGCTACGTCGCAGCAAGGGACCTCGCCCGACACACCTAACGCAGTCCCTCGGTCGCGAATGAAGCGCGGAGCGGCTCGATGCCGACCTAAACACGACCCGATCACACCCTTCTCAACGCAGCCCAATGTATGAGGTGGGAGATGTGCAGTGGCTTCGCTGAGTCGGCTACGACCCCTATGCGCCTCCGCGAAGCAGTGCAGGACCACTGGAATCACGAACAAGAAGATGCGTGGAGAGCGCAGTTACCGGAGGTCCCCCGTTCGGGGCGTTCCCGTTGAGTCGGCTCACCAGCTTGCCCGTGGCTATACGACCGGCTTGTTCGGCGTTCCCCGAAATTGTGGTGAGCGGCGGCGAGCAGAAGGACGCGCCGAAGATGTCGTCGCATCCTATGACACTCATCTGAGACGGGACGGACACGCCTCGCTGTTCGAGACGCTGCAACATCCCAATCGCCAACAGATCGTTGAAGGCGATACACGCGGTGGCCTCCGTCACGAGGAGCGCGTCGGCGGCCACGGCACCGGAGCTCAGCTGGGGCGGATAGGGTCCCAAGACACGCAGTCTCATGTCACGTTCCTTCGCCAACGCCTCGAGTTCTCGCCCGCGCCAGGCATTCTGCCACGACGCGATAGGTCCAGCGGCGAACGCGATCTGCGTGTGGTTGAGGCTTCGGAGATGATCCAGTGCTTGCTTCAGCCCCACTCGCGTATCAAGGAGAGCACCGGGAACATCATCGGAGCCGCGGTTGACGGCAACAATCGGGATGCGTTCCGCGAATCCGAGAAGAGTGTCGGTGTCGAGGCGTGTCGCGGTGAGGATGATCCCGTCCACCATCGGCAGAAGACGTTCGATATTGTCGCTCTCGACGTGGGGCGACTCCCCGGTGTCGACGAGCAACTGCAGGTATCCCGCAGCCTGCAACTGCGTCTGCGTGCCGCGGATGATGTCGAAGTAGAACGGATTTGTCACGTCCGGTACGAGAAGCGCCACGACTCCCCTACGGCTCCTGCCGCTTCGGGAAAGTGGCACGTAGCCGAGTTCATCAGCGGAGCGCATCACCCGCGCCCGAGTCTCGGCGGCGATTCGGTCAGGCATCGTCAGCGCGCGCGAGACGGTAGAGGTTGCTACACCGGCGTGATCCGCCACGTCGCGCAACGTTACTTTGGCCACGGAGCAACCTCTCAATCGCTGGCTGGCGTCTCCAGGCCGCTCCGAGTCTATGACTGGCAGACACCTGCTGGCAATAAATGGCAAATTTTGACACCTATTTGCCGAACGGATTCAATGAGTACGCGTCTCCGGCGCACTACTGGAGACCCGCATCGCGAATGCCGGCGGGAGACGAGGTGCCGCGCGAGGGGGTCGGCAGCGTTCGGGAATTCCGCGCGGCCGAAAGCCAAAAAACGAATGCTGTCCCTGCACGACAACTCAAGGACGTTCTCTCATGCTCAAGCCTCTCAACACCGTCACCCGCGAACTCATCTCGCTTGACGGACTCTGGTTCTTCGCGTTGGATACCTCTGGCTTGGCGGAACCATGGGCTGGTCCGCTCCAGACGGCGCTCGAAGCGCCGGTGCCGGCGAGCTACAACGACATATTCGCTGATCAGGCCATCCATGACCATGTCGGATGGGTCTGGTATCAGCGCACCGTCCGCGTACCCCGGGGCTGGAAGGGGCAACGAGTCGTGATCCGGGTAGATGCAGCCACCCACGAAGGCGCGGTGTATGTCAACGAGAATCCCGTCGCACGGCACATCGGGGGATACACGCCTTTCGAAGCCGACATCACGCAACTCGTGGCGCCGGGGGAGGAGTTCAGACTCACCATCGGGGTCAACAACGAGCTGACCAATGTGACGATCCCACCGGGGGCTGTGTACGTTGATTCGCTCGGGCGCCGCAAGCAGAGCTACAGGCACGACTTCTACAACTACGCCGGTCTCGCGCGCTCCGTGCACCTCTATTCGACCCCGACCCAGCACATCGACGATGTCACCGTTCGTGTCGGAGTGGATGAGGGGACCGGGGTCGTCGACTATGAAGTTCTGAGCCACGGCCCCGCCCTCGTTCATGTCCAGCTGCAGGATGCGTCGGGCCACGTCGTCGCTCAGTCCGACGGCGGTTCCGGTGTCCTCCGCGTCCCTGACGCTGAACTGTGGCGGCCAGGTGCTGGATATCTGTACACGCTCATCGTCCAGCTCCGGGCCGCCGACACAATCGTCGACGAATACAACGTGAAGGTCGGAATCCGCTCCGTCAAAGTAGAGGGCGACAAATTTCTCATCAACGGAGAGCCCTTCTACTTCCGCGGGTTCGGGAAACACGAAGACAGTGCGATCCGAGGTCGCGGCTTCGATCCGGCACTCCTCGTCCACGACTTCGCGCTGATGAAATGGGCGGGCGCGAACTCGTTCCGCACGTCTCACTATCCCTATGCAGAGGAATTCCTCGACTACGCGGACCGCCATGGTGTCGTTGTCATCGACGAGACAGCCGCGGTCGGACTAAACCTCGCTATCGGCGGAGGAGTGCATGGGAATGCGCTCGAGAAGTCCTTCTCTCCGAACATGTTCAACTCCGAAACGCAGGCTGCACACGCTCAAGCAATTCGCGAGTTGATCGCGCGGGATAAGAATCACCCCTCGGTAGTCATGTGGTCTATCGCGAACGAACCAGAGTCGGTCGAAGAGGGAGCGCGAGACTACTTCGCTCCACTTGCCGCGCTCACGCGGAAGCTCGACCCCACCCGCCCTATCACCTATGCCAACGAACATCGCGGCACCTTCAGTAGCGACGTTGTGGCCGACCTGGTCGACGTACTCAGCTTGAACAGGTACTACGGCTGGTACGCCGACACAGGGGACCTCAGAGCTGCGGAGGTGCACCTCGAGACCGAGCTACGAGGGTGGCAGGAAAAGTTCGGCAAGCCCATCATCATCACCGAGTATGGCGCTGACACCCTTGCCGGCCTTCACTCGATTCTTGACCAGCCATGGAGCGAAGAGTTCCAGCGCGGACTCCTTGACGTCTATCACCGCGTCTTCGACCGCGTAGACGCGGTCATCGGCGAACAGGTGTGGAACTTCGCCGACTTCCAGACCAAGGCGGAAATCACCCGCGTCGATGGGAACCGCAAGGGCGTGTTCACACGCGACCGGCGCCCAAAGGACGCGGCTCACGTTCTCCGCGCACGATGGACCGCGGCCACAGCTCGAGCTGAGGGGAACGAGTGACCCCGGCGACCGTGCAATGCTCAACGACACCAACAAGGGGTTAGCGTGCTGACCGCACGAAATTACGCTCGACTGCTCCCGTCGGACCCGTCCACGCGCGCAACAGCGCTACACCTCTATGGCCTCGTCGCGACCCATCCGATCCTGTCCCCGCACGGTCACGTTGACCCGTCGTTGTTTGTCGAGGATGCCCCCTTCACTGACCCCGTCGCGTTGTTTATCCGGGACGATCACTACGTGACCCGTTTGTTGCACGCTGACGGGATGACGCTGGACAGCATCGGACTGCAACGGCCCTGGCAAGACGTCGATACACGCGCTGTATGGCGGTCCTTCTGTAAACGGTGGCACCTGTTCGCAGGAACCGCCTCCGGGTACTGGCTGGGCTCCACCCTTGCGGACGTCTTCGGAATCACTCGCCCGTTGACGGAGAATAACGCGGACGAGCTGTACGACGAGATCGACAGCGCGCTGCGACGACCCGAAATGCGACCACGAGCACTGCTGGAGTCCTTCCGCATCGAATTGCTCGCTACCACCGATGATCCCCTTGACTCACTCGATCCGCACGTCCAGCTGTCCAACGATTCCTCGCTCAGCACCCAAGTCCGGCCATCCTTTCGCCCAGACTCTTACATCGATCCAGCGCACCCTGCGTGGCGAGAGAACGTCTCCAGACTGCTTTCGACGAGCGCCAACGGTGGGTACGACGGCTATCTAGAGGCATTGCGTCAGCAGAGGCGACGGTTCGTGAACGCGGGTGCGACCTCGGCCGACTTCGGGGTGGTATCTGCCGATACGCTCGAGATGAGTCGAGCTGACGCCACGGCGGTGTTCGACCGTGCTCGCAACGGCAGCGCAAGCGACGCGGACCGCGCTCAGTTCCTTGCCCATATGCTGTTCGAGAGCGCTCGTATGTCCGTCGAAGACGGGCTTGTGATGACCATCCACGCGGGTGTCCTGCGCAATCATCACACGCCGACGTTCCAGAAATACGGCGCTGACCGTGGACATGATATCCCCGTTCCGACATCGTTCGTGAAGGGACTCAGGCCGCTGCTGAACGAATTCGGGAGTGAGCCAGGCTTCCAGCTGATTCTCTTCACCGTAGACGAGACGACCTACTCGAGGGAGATCGCTCCCCTCGCTGGGTTCTACCCGAGCGTTTTTATCGGAGCACCGTGGTGGTTCTTGGACGCTCCGGAGAGTGCGCAGCGATTCCGGGCAGCGACTGTGGAGACCGCGGGCTTTTACCGCGGATCGGGTTTTGTCGACGATACCCGCGCCTTCATGTCCATCCCCGCTCGTCACGACATGGCTCGGCGAGTCGATGCTGGGTTTCTCGCGCGCATGGTGGCGGATGAGCGCTTGAGCTTGGAGCAAGCAGAGATGATCATGGGCGACCTCGTCGACGCGATTCCACGGAGGGCATTCAAGCTGTGACTGCACTCCGTTTTCCGGACCGCGACGAGAAATGCCCGACACAACCCCTAAACGCGACCACGGTCGCTGAAGCGCTTCCGGAGACGGTTCCCCGGCCACCGGTGCGTATCGTCCATATCGGCCTGGGGGCTTTCCATAGGGCGCACCAGCTCTGGTACACGGCCGTTGTGGACGGTGAGAACGAATGGGGGGTGGCCGCCTTCACTGGGCGGGGCGCCGCGGCCGCACGAATGATCGCTGCGCAGAACGGGTTGTGCACCGTCGTCCAAAGAGCCGCAGGGGTCGAAACCCGCACTTTGGTCACAAACCTGGTCGAGGCGCATCACGGTAGCGACGTCGCCCGCCTCGCGACGAGCATCGCTGACCCCGCTGTCCGACTCGTGACCCTCACCATCACGGAAGCCGGGTACCGGTTCGGTAAGAACGGACGCATCTCGACACGCGACCCGGTCCTGGCAGGCGACCTCACGCGCTGGAAGCGGGCCTCCGCCGACGAAGTGGTTCCGGAGTTGCAGACAGCGCTGGTTCGACTGCTTTGGGGCCTCAATGAGCGTCGGCGTAGTACAGGAAGACCCATCGCCATCGTCCCATGCGACAACATGCCAGAAAACGGTCCCATGGTCGGTCGAGCCGCCGTAGACCTGGCACGCGAAGTAGACAACGACCTCGCCGATTGGGTGCGTGAGAGCGTGTCGTTCGTGTCGACCGTTGTTGACCGCATCACCCCCGCTACGACGGAACGCGACATACGCGACTTGCAGACCGCCACCGGTTTCGTTGACCAAGCGGTCGTCGTCACCGAAGCATTTTCGGAATGGATTCTGAGCGGCACGTTCCCTGAGGGACGACCCCCATGGGAGCTCGCTGGAGCGCGTTTTGTTGACGACATCGCACCCTTCGAGCGGCGCAAGCTCTGGTTGCTGAATGGTGCTCACACCTTGCTCGCGATGACCGCGCGTCACCGTGGCCTCTCGACCGTGGCAGAGGCAATCACGGACCCTGAGACGCGTCGCGCCGTCGAAGATTACTGGGACGCCGTTGTGCCCTGGCTGCCGGAGCCTGAGCTCGATCTCGAGAAGTATCGACGCGACTTGCTTGCGAGGTTCGAAAACCCACACCTCGCTCACCGGCTGGAGCAGATCGCTCTGGGTTCGGTGATGAAGCTGCGTATCCGTACCCTCCCCGTCATTGAGTGTCAGTGGGGCATGGGAGTTGTACCGGAGGCGCTGCTTTTGTCGCTTTCCGGCTGGATCGCAGGCGCAATCGTTGGATGGGAAGACAACGACGACAACGTTCTCCGCGCCGTCCAGACCAGCGACCCTGTTTGCGAGCTTCTCAAGATCCTGGACGACCGCCTAGGGCGCGACGACCTCTCAGTCGCCATCGTTCGCGCGCAGGTAGCGCAGCTCCTCTCCACCCACACCCGCTTTCCATCTGATCAAGGAGTTAGCCGTGATTATCGATAAGGCCGAGGTCATCCTCACCAGCCCTGACCGCAACTTCGTCACACTCAAGATCACCACTAGGGAAGGTCTCAGTGGCCTCGGTGATGCGACGCTGAACGGACGCGAGCAGGCCGTCGTGGCGTATCTCCGCGATCATGTCGTTCAACTCCTGGTCGGACGCGATGCTTCGCGGATCGAAGATGCCTGGCAGTTCCTCTATCGCAGCGCCTACTGGCGTCGTGGTCCCGTCACCATGGCCGCTATCGCAGCGGTCGACATGGCGCTGTGGGACATCAAGGCCAAGGCGGCCGGAATGCCGGTGTATCAACTACTCGGAGGTGCATCCCGCTCCGGCCTGCTCGCCTACGGGCACGCATCGGGGAAATCGTCCCAAGAGCTCTTCGATTCCATTCGTGCGCATCAGGAGCGGGGCTACCGAGCGATCAGGGTACAGAGCGGCGTTCCCGGTCTGAAGTCCATCTACGGCATCGCAAGCAACGCGACATTCGAAGCCAATCGAGGCATCCGGTACGACCATGAGCCCGCGCAGCGCGGCGCGCTGCCGAACGAGGAAGACTGGGACACCCGCAGTTACTTGCGGCACGTGCCGACTGTCTTCGAGGAGGTGCGCAACGAGTTCGGACCTGAGATCCCGCTTCTCCACGACGGGCACCACCGCATGACGCCCATACAGGCAGCGCGCCTAGGCAAAGACCTCGAGCCGTACGATCTGTTCTGGCTTGAGGACTGCACGCCATCAGAGAATCAAGAGGCGCTGCGCCTGGTGCGGAGGCATACCATCACACCCCTTGCTGTCGGTGAAGTTTTCAACACCGTTTGGGACTTCAAGGATCTCGTCCGCGACCAGCTCATCGACTATGTCCGAGGGTCCGTGACGCACATGGGCGGTATCACTGCGCTGAAGAAAACTCTTGAGTACGCGGCAATGTATCAAATCAAGTCGGGCATGCACGGGCCGACGGACATCTCGCCGGTAGGTATGGCCGCCCAGATGCATCTAGGCATGGCCATTCATAACTTCGGTATCCAGGAGTACATGCAGCACGGCGCGAAGACTGACCAGGTGTTCCAACAGTCCTTCACATGGAGTGACGGCTTGCTTCACCCCAGCGATACACCCGGGCTGGGCGTAGAGCTCGACGTAGATGAGGCCGGAAGATACCCATATGAGCAGGCCTATCTGCCATTCAGTCGCCTTGCAGATGGAACGGTGCACGACTGGTGACAGCCGGCGCCGCCAGACATGTGCCGAGACCGAGTCGCGCACGGAGCGGGCGCCAGGATAAGCGTTTTGTTCCCGTGAAGCAGCCTCGACTACTCGTGCACGCCACCAAGGTGTCTTCCTCTGGGACTGCGCCCACGGCCGACACCGATTCGAAGGATTGCCTTCGCTAAGCGACATCGACGCGCGTCGGATTCAGCGAACTAGTGTGTGGTCTCTTCGTATGTCAGGCTTTTCTCCAAGAACGCGATCTTCCTCTCGTTGTATTGGTCTCGCAACGGCGAGACCTCCGACATGGAACCGTGAACAAGTACGGCGTCACGGACCGGCGGAATAAGCAGCTCGTTGTCCACTCCCGCCGCATCGAGGTTCACTGAGAGGTCACGCGCCTGGTCGGGGAAGGATCCGGTGTTGCCGTCAGCGATAAACGCGGGCGGCCAGGCACTGTTTGCGTAGGTGATGATGTTCGATTGCGCGATAGCGTCCCGGGACGTGCCGACGTAGGAGCGTAGTGCGAGATCGAAGAGGAGATCCCTCGAAAGCTCAGGCAACTGCGTGGCGCCTGCTCTACTGGCGTCCAAGGCGGCGCTGTCCAACACCACAGCTTTCAGGACATCGACATTGATGGTCGCTTCGATGCCCACTTCTTCGGCATAGGTCGGATCTGTCTGGATGTTCACGTACTGGCCGACGATGTGACCTCCGGCGCTGCTGCCAGACAACACGACTGCATCCATGTTCAGTCCCAGCTCGTCCGCGTGCATGGTCAGATACTGGATGGCTTCTCCGAGTTGCCTGACGGGCACGGGGTATGGCACCTGAGGGGCGAGTCCGTAATTGATGGCGACGACGTTGTACCCATTTTCGAGGAGGGGTTGGCTGTTCACTGCGAACATCGCTGACTCGGAGACCGGGGAGTTCGGGTCTCCTGTCGCCTTGTCGCCGATGATGAAGCCACCGCCGTGAACGACCACGAATGTCGGACGGTCGACGGTGGGGTCGTTGTCAGCGATGTAGACGTCGAGGTAGCTGTTCGGATAGGTCGAGCCATACTGCAGGTCACTGGTGAGTTGCACGCCCTTCTCGGCCCTTGTCTCGGTGGGCGCATGTGGCTCAAAGGAATTGCCCGAAGCGGACGATTCTTGAAGCGCAACCGCGACCGGAGTCGGGTCGATGGCAACGACGGTCATACCTACCGAGACGAGGACCGCAAGACTGCCCGCGACCAACCCGGTTGCGCGAGCGATACCGGTCAAAACCGACCGATGTTCGGATCTCTTTCGTCGATTCTGAGACCATGCGATGGCCCACAACGCGACGGTCAAGACGATGGTCATGACGAGCGCTGCGATGAACAGCATGTATTGCGACGTCGCGATCCAGAGCAGTTGGGAAACTGCGCCGGCGCCAGCGACTGCCGCCACCGCGATCCGTTGCGCGTCTCGCCGTTGACGCAGAATGGCGACGGCGATGATGATCGACAGGGCTGCGGAGGCGAAGGCGAGGGGAACACGGTGCCTGACGACGAAGAACTCGAGCCACATCAGCACCATCGATGCAACGCCGAAAAGGATGAGGCCGACGGTCTCGTTCCTTCCGCTAGAGGGCAGCCTGGGATATCGCATCTTCACTCCTTCTCTGTCCCCACAGGGTTGGTGCTCAAGCGAGCGGTGAGGAAGCGGACTTTCCGCTGGTTGTATTCGTCTGTCAACGGTGAGGGCGATTGCATGAAGCCGTGCTCGACCGGCCCCTGGGCTCGGGGGAGGTGCAGTTCGTTGCACACGTCCAAGCCATTCAGTCGCTCGTGAAGGTCCCTGGCCTGATCGGGGAACGACCCCGCGTTCCCGTCCGCGAGAAAAGTGGGAGGAAAGTGGCGACTGACGTGTGCCGTCACATCGGCCTCAGCCCACACCGCGCGCCGTGATCCGAGGTAGACACGACGGGCCAACGCGAACAGGTAGCTCTGACGCGGTGCGGGCGCTTGTGGACGGCCAATGCGCTCGACGTCCAATGCGGCACTGTCCAACACGACGGCAAGGAGCGTGCCCGTCATCACAGGTTCGAGGCCTATCGCTCGGGCATAGCCGCTGTTTGTCTCGATGTTCACGAACTGCCCGACTATCTGGCCGCCGGCGCTGATACCCGCCAGGACGACTCGACTCATGTCGATCCCATACGCACCGCCCTCGCGCTGCAAGAAGGAGACCGCTTCAGACAGCTGCAAGACCGGTGTGGGGTAGCAATGCTCCGGTGCTAGCGCGTAACCGACGGACACGACGTTGAAGCCCGCGTCGAGCATGGGCCGACATATGACTTCGAAGTCTCCGACCGGGCCTGCGGAGGGGTCGCCGCTCGCCTTGCTTCCGATGATGAATCCACCACCGTGGACGAACACATAGGTCGGGCGAACAGTCGTGGTGTCGGCGTCCGTGACGTACACGTCCAGATAGCTGTTAGGAAATCTGGACCCGTACGCCACGTCGCTGATGCGGAGCGCGCCATACCTGGTGCGCTGTTGCCGACCTCGTTCGCCCGCCGGCGTGAAGCTATTTCCAAAGCCGAGCTTCCTTTGAAGGGCGGTCGCTATCGCTTTGGGTGCGATGTGCGCCAGTGCCTCACTCAGGGATGTGCGTGGCGAACGTGTCGTTTTCATAGTTCCTACCCGTGTCGGTTTTCGTTGCTATCTTCCCGAACGGAACTGGCGCTTGCGTCGGAATTGATCGATGCAGACAGCGCCGGCGAGGATGACACCGACGAAGATGTTCTGCATGAGGGGGTTGACCCCGCTTGTCGCGAGACCGTTGTTGATGACGGCGAACAGCAACGCCCCCAGCGCGCTTCCCGTGATACTTCCGATACCACCGAAGAGGCTGGTGCCCCCGATGATGATCGCGGTGAGGACCTGGAAGGTGAGCGCGTTGCCTCCGGCGAGGGGCGAGGCGCTGAAGATGCGGGACGCGCCAAGAATGCCCGCGAGTGCAGCAACCCCGCCGCTGGTGGCGAAGAGCACAAGGTCGACGCGGCCGACCTTGATGCCGTTTGCGAGCGCGGCCTTCCGATTGCCTCCCGTTGCGCGTACGTCGTAGCCGAACGCCGTGTGCTCGAGGACAAGATGGAAGATCACCCCGATTGCGGCGGCAATGAAGATGAGGTTCGGGATGCCGAGGATGCTGCCACTTCCGATGTTCGTGAAAGCCTCCGGGAATCCGAACACGTCGCGGCCGCCCGTGATGACGACCGCAACACCAGTGGCGATGAAGAACATCGCAAGCGACGCGATGAGCGACGGGACCTCAAGGAACACCGCTAGCGCCCCCGTCATCAGCCCTGCAATAGCACCCACAGCCATGCCGACGAGGATTGCCAGCGGCCAGGGGAGTCCCGCGACCATACTCAATCCGGCCACAACCGCTCCGAGGGCGTAGATGGCGCCGATAGAGAGGTCGAGGCCGCCTGCGACGATGACGAGAGTGACGGGGCACGCCACGATGAAGTACAGCGTTGCCGAGCGCAGGATCTCCAGCCAGTTCGCGCCGGACATGAAGGCCGGGTTCGTGACCTGGAACGCGATTGCCAGCAGGGCGATGACAACGATGAGTCCGATGAGCTGGGAGTAGCGACTCAGATCCAGCTTCGTGTGAGCCCGGTGACGCGGTCGAGCGGGGGCGGTTGTAGTGGTCATGCGGATGCTCCTGCAGTGTCATCGTTCAGCGAACCGGTGATGAGCGCGATGATCTCGTCTCGAGTGGTGTCCTCTCGCCGACGAACGCCAGCAACTGCGCCGAGCCGCATCACGTGGATCCGATCTGCGAGTTCGAATACCAGGCCCATGTCGTGACTGATGAGGATGACGGTGTTGCCTCTGTCGCGCAGGGTCGCGATGATGTGGGCGGCTTGGGCCGTC
>NZ_JBLVOH010000025.1:16162-19051 GCF_053543675.1 Microbacterium umsixpiens | reverse complement strand
GAAGGGCACAGCGGGCGCCGCGCCGGCGACGACGACAGCATTCGGGTCGAGCTCGGTCATCTCGGCGATCCACCGGTCCGTGCGCTCCTCGGCGAGCTCATCACGATTCCGCGGAGACAGCAGCAGGATGGCCGCACCGACCAGCACCTCCGCACCGAGCGCGAGGGCGAACGGATAGGCAGCCGGTCCGACGACAGCCAGCCGCCCCGGCCCCATCGAGCCGTTCGCGAGGGCGGCTGCGAGCCCGCCGACGCCGGCACTCAGAGCCGCGATGCCGACGGCGATCACCGCACGCTGCAGCATCCCGAGGGGTGTGCCCTCCCACACGAGGCGCGAGCGGACCGCCCAGCCGGCGAACGCACCGGCGGCGATGGGGATGAGCACGACGATCAGCATCCAGATCGAGCTGTTCTCCGGCAGCAGCCCGAACACGGGGATGCCGGGGACGACGCCGAGCTGCGTACCCGCGGGCGACACCGCCGTTCCGGCGCCGACGGCGAAGCCGGGACCGGCGAGCCACGCCGCCGTCCACACGAGCATGGTCGGCAGGTAGGCGAGCTGGGCGAGGGTCATCACCGTCGCGCCGAGCGCGTCGACCCTGGCGGCCTGGAACAGGGCCACGACCGCTCCCCCGCGGAGCAGCGTGGCGACGGCCAGGGCGAGGGCGGACGCGCCGACCACTCCGACGAGGGCGAAGGCGGCGCCGCGCACGATCGCCGCCGGAACGGGCGCCCAGTCCTCGCGGGCGTCGAACCAGTCGTGCAGTCGGTCGAGGATGCCGCCGTCGCCGTCTTCCCACGCGATGCGCACCGCGCCGCAGAGCACACCGACGAGGTAGACCGCGGCGGGGAGGATGATCGCCGGCGCGAACGGCGTCTGCGCGGCGTCGAGTCGTGCCGTCAGCGCCACGCCGACGGAGATCAGGGTGAACACGGTGGCCCCGGTGAGTGAACCGAGCAGCCAGGCTCCGGCCTTCGCCGCTCTGCTGCCCGAACGCGCCGCGAAGAGCAGCGTGAACACCAGGAAGGCGAGCGGTGTGATCGACACGACGAAGTTCGCCGCCGCGGGTGGGATCGCGAGTGCGACGAGGAGCGCGTCCGGGATCGTGACCGTCAGCGGAACGCCGTGACCGAACTCCCAGAGCGTCCCGGTGAGCGGCCAGAGGGCTCCCCAGTCGGCCGTGATCCCGAAGGCGACGGTCCAGAGCAGCGTCAACGGCGCCAGGAGCACGACGAGGCCGACCGCCGCGGCGATGGCGGCGTCGAAGGCGGCGAGGAGCGCGACGAGGAGGCGTTGCATAGCGTTTCGAGACTACGACGAGTTGCCGACGAAGCCCTGGGGGCGCGCGTGAGGTCGGCGACACGATAGCGTTTCTCCGGAGGTTTCCCGATGACAACTGCCCCGCCCGCCCCGGCATCCACCGAGCCCAAGAACTCCCTGGACCGCTTCTTCGAAATCAGCAAGCGCGGATCCACGATCGGCACCGAGATCCGAGGGGGTCTGGTGACGTTCGTCACGATGGCCTACATCGTGATCCTGAACCCGATCATCCTCTCCGGCAAGCCCGACGTCGCCGGGAACATGCTCGAGTTCAATGCTGTGGGAGCCGCCACCGCGCTGACCGCCGGTGTGATGACGATCCTGTTCGGACTCGTCACGCGTCTCCCCTTCGGTTTCGCCGCCGGCCTCGGCATCAACGCCTTCGTCGCGTTCTCGGTCGTCGGCCAGGTGACCTGGCCCGAGGCCATGGCGCTCGTGATGATCAACGGTGTCGTCATCGTGCTGCTCGCCGCCACCGGACTTCGGAAGGCGATCTTCGACGCCGTGCCGTTCCAGCTGAAGATCGCGATCACGGTCGGCATCGGCCTGTTCATCGCCTTCATCGGCTTCGTCAACTCGGGCTTCGTCACCGCGACCGGCGCTTCCTCGCCGCCGGTGGGCCTCGGCGTCAACGGCTCGGTCGCGACAGTGCCGACACTGCTCTTCGTGATCACGCTCCTGCTCACCGGCATCCTCGTCGCCCTCAAGATCAAGGGCGGCATGCTGATCGGCCTCATCGGCGGCACCGTGCTCGCGGTGATCGTCGAGGCCATCTGGCACATCGGAGCCCGCGGCTTCGACGACGAGGGCAACGTGGTCAACCCGGGCGGATGGGGACTCACCGTCCCGGCGCTGAACGGCTCCCCCGTGGGCATCCCCGACCTCAGCCTGATCGGCGCGGTCGACTTCAGCTTCGACCTGAGCAAGGTCAGCCTCGTGGCGATCGTGATGATCGTCTTCACGCTGCTGTTCACGAACTTCTTCGACGCCATGGGCACCATGACCGGTCTCGCGAAGGAGGCCAACCTGGCCGACGACAACGGCGACTTCCCGCGCATCAAGTCCGCGCTGGTCGTCGAGGGTGTCGGTGCGATCGCCGGTGGGGCGACCTCGTCGTCGTCCAGCACGGTCTTCATCGAGTCGGGTGCGGGCATCGGCGAGGGCGCGCGCACGGGACTCGCGAACGTCGTGACCGGCGTCGTGTTCCTGATCGCGATGTTCCTGACCCCGCTCACCTCGATCGTCCCGACCGAGATCGCCGCGGCCGCGCTGATCATCGTCGGAGCCATGATGATGGCGCAGATCCGCTACATCGACTTCAGCGACTTCCGCGTGCTGCTGCCGGTGTTCCTCACCGTCTCGGTCATGCCGCTGACCTACTCGATCGCGAACGGCATCGGCGCGGGCTTCGTGAGCTGGGTGCTCATCCACGCCTTCTCCGGTAAGGCCAAGACCATCAGCCCGCTGCTGTGGGTCGTCGGCGCCGGCTTCCTGATCTTCTTCGCGCGAGGGCCCATCGAGGCGCTCTTCGGCGTCGGGATCTGACCCGAAGCATCACAAGAGGGGGGG
>NZ_JBLVOH010000025.1:0-16142 GCF_053543675.1 Microbacterium umsixpiens | reverse complement strand
TGTGGTGTTCAGCCCCCGTAGGCGGCGGCGAACTCCGCGGACGGCTCGATCGGCTCGATCACGTCGATCAGCACACCACCGGGAGCCTCGACGATGAAGTGCCGCTGCCCGAATGCCTCGTCCCGCAGGGGCAGCCGCTCCGGCAGCCCGCGCTCCCCGACCAGCCGCGCGTATTCGGCGGCAGCATCGGGGACCTCGACGTTGAGCAGCAGTCCGCGCACCGGCTCGCGGAAGCCTTCCGGGATGGTCTCGTGTGTCCGGTCCAGAAGCGCGAGCTCTCCGCCGGCGAAGCGCAGGCTCACGTACCAGTCGGCCTCGAACGTCGTCTCGAAGCCGAGTTCCTCGCGGTAGAACTGCGTGACAGTGGCGACGTCGTCGACCATCAGCACCGGATAGAAGCTCGTGATCTCCATCATCTCTCCTTTTACGTACAGTGTGTTTGTATCTTTCCGCTAGAATACATACACGCCGCACGTAAAGGAACCCCATGCCCCGAGCATCCGCCGCCGACGCCGCTGAGACCGCACGCCGGATCCTCGATGCCGCGACCGCGCACTTCACCGAACAGGGATACGCCACCGCGTCCGTCGACGAGATCGCCCAGGCGGCCGGAGTCACCCGCGGCGCCGTGTACCACCACTACTCGTCGAAGCCGCTGCTCTTCGCGGCGGTCGCTGCGGCACAGCAGGAAGTCGTCGCGGGGGCGATCGTGCAGGCCACTGCCGCGGGCGTTCCGGACGCCGCACTCCGCGACGGCAGCCACGCGTTCCTCGACGCCATCACCCGAGGAGCGGCTTCGCGCATCCTCCTCGTCGACGGCCCGGCCGTGCTCGGCTGGCAGGAATGGCGAAAGCTGGATGCCGATGGGCCCGAGCGGGAGCTGCGCCTGGGACTACTCGAAGCCGGGGCCGCCCCCGCCCTCCTCGACGCCCTGACCGCGGCGCTGTCCGGAGCGATGAACGAACTCGCGCTCTGGCTCGCCGCGCACCCGGACGATACCGACGCGCGGACGCAGGCCCACACGGCGCTCGACGACATTCTGGACGCGGTGGCCCCGCGCACCTGACTCGACGGTCCACCAACCGAGGGGATGAAAGAAGGCCCCGGAGTGGAGTCCGGGGCCTTCAGATCAAGCGTAACTCAGATCAGAGCGACTCGATGATCGCGCGCATCAGGTCTGCCGTCTCGGACGGCGTCTTGCCGACCTTGACGCCGGCGGCCTCGAGGGCCTCCTTCTTCGCCTGAGCGGTACCGGCCGAGCCGGAGACGATCGCACCGGCGTGACCCATGGTCTTGCCCTCGGGAGCCGTGAAGCCCGCGACGTAGCCGACGACCGGCTTGGTGACGTGCGCCTTGATGTAGTCGGCCGCACGCTCCTCGGCGTCGCCGCCGATCTCTCCGATCATGACGATGGCCTTGGTCTCGGGGTCGGCCTCGAACGCGGCGAGCGCGTCGATGTGCGTGGTGCCGATGACCGGGTCGCCGCCGATGCCGATGGCGGTCGAGAAGCCCAGGTCGCGCAGCTCGAACATCATCTGGTAGGTCAGGGTGCCCGACTTCGACACGAGGCCGATCGGCCCCTTGCCCGTGATATTCGCCGGCGTGATGCCGACGAGCGCCTCGCCCGGCGTGATGATGCCGGGGCAGTTCGGGCCGATGATGCGAGTCTTGTTGCCCTTGCTCTGTGCGTAGGCCCAGGCCTCGGCCGAGTCGCCGACGGGGACGCCCTCGGTGATGACGACGAGCAGCGGGATCTCGGCGTCGATGGCCTCGATCATCGCGTCCTTCGTGAAGGCGCCGGGGACGAAGGCGATCGACACGTCGGCGCCGGTCTCCTTCATGGCCTCGGCGACCGAGGCGAAGACGGGCAGCTCGACGGCGTTGCCGTCCTTGTCGGTGTGGGCGACCGTGGTGCCGGCCTTGCGGGCGTTCACGCCACCGACGACCTGGGTGCCGGCCTTGAGCATCAGCGCGGTGTGCTTGGTGCCCTCGCCGCCGGTGATGCCCTGGACGATGACCTTGGAGTCCTTGTTGAGGTAGATCGACATTCTTCTAGTCCTTCAGTCTCAGGCGTTGGCGAGCTCGGCGGCCTTGTCGGCGCCCTCGTCCATCGTGGCGGCCAGGGTCACGAGCGGGTGCGCGTACTCGGCGAGGATCGCGCGACCCTCGTCGACGCGGTTGCCGTCGAGGCGCACGACGAGCGGCTTGGAGGCCGTGGCGCCCAGCGTCTCGAGGGCGCCCTTGATGCCGTTGGCGACGGCGTCGCACGCCGTGATGCCACCGAACACGTTGACGAACACGCTCTTGACCTGCGGGTCGCCGAGGATGACGTCGAGGCCCGCGGCCATGACCTCGGCCGAGGCGCCGCCGCCGATGTCGAGGAAGTTGGCCGGCTTCACGCCGTTGTGGTTCTCGCCCGCGTAGGCGACCACGTCGAGCGTGGACATGACGAGCCCTGCGCCGTTGCCGATGATGCCGACCTCGCCGTCGAGCTTCACGTAGTTGAGGCCCGATGCCTTGGCCTTGGCCTCGAGCGGGTCGGCGGCGTCCTTGTCCTCGAGCGCCTCGTGCTCCGGGTGACGGATCTCGGAGGCGTTGTCGTCGAGCGTGACCTTGCCGTCGAGCGCGATGATGTCGCCTTCTTCGGTGCGCACCAGCGGGTTGACCTCGACCAGCGTCGCGTCCTCGCCCTTGTAGACGTCGAAGAGCTTGACGAAGACGTCGGAGACCTTCTCGACGAGGTCTTCGGGGAAGTTCGCCGCGCGAGCGATCTCGACGGCCTTCTCCTTGTCGATGCCCGTGAGCGGGTTGACCTCGACGCGCGCGAGCGCCTCGGGACGCTCCACCGCGAGCTCCTCGATCTCCATGCCGCCCTCGACCGAGCAGAGGCTCAGGTAGGAGCGGTTGGCGCGGTCGAGCAGCACGGAGAAGTAGAACTCCTCGGCGATGCGCGCGCCCTGCGCGACCATGACGCGCTTGACGACGTGGCCCTTGATGTCGAGGCCGAGAATGGCCTTCGCTGCCTCGTACGCCTCATCGGGCGTCTTGGCGACCTTGACGCCGCCCGCCTTGCCACGGCCGCCGGTCTTGACCTGAGCCTTGACGACGACCACTCCACCGATCTTCTCGGCGGCCGCCCTCACCTCTTCAGGGGTGTCCGCGACGATGCCGGCGAGGACCGGCACTCCGTACTTTTCGAAAACGTCTCGTGCCTGGTACTCGTACAGATCCACTGTGGTTCCTTCACTGGGCTGCTGTCTGGTAATTCTCTCGATGTCGAGACATCGACCAGTCCCCCAGCCTACTACCTCGGCCTGGACGCTCCTGCGGCCGCGGCATCGCCGGGTCAGCGCAGTGCCGGTACACCGAAGCGCCGCGACGGCAGCGCGACCAGACGGAGCTGGCGCGCGATCACGATCGGGACGCACACCGCCGCTGTGCCGGCCGCCACGATCACGGGGCGGACGGCGACGACCGGCAGCGAGCCCCACAAGGCGATGAGGATGGAGACGACCATCAGGGCGACCAGCACCACCTCTGTCAGGATGAGCTGCCTGCGCACGGACGCCCTGTCCTCGGCGAGCGTGGTCGTCCGCCCTCGCACCGCGATGTGCTCGGTCCAGCGCGAGCCGTCCCACCAGCGCAGGGTGCCGCGTCGCCGGGTCTCGAACCATCCGGCCGCAATTCCGCGCTCACTCACGCTCTCAGTATGACGGCCTCGCCTCGGCGTCTCCGCCCGCCGAGGTCTAGGCTTTCGCCATGCACGAATCCGCAGAACTGCGCACCGGCGTCGTGGCCGCAGCGCTCGAGCTCTTCAGCGCCCAGGGGTTCGACCAGACCTCGGTGGAACAGATCGCCAAGGCCGCCGGTGTCTCGCGCTCGACCTTCTTCCGCCAGTTCGGCGGCAAGGAAGACGTGGTGTTCGCCGACCACGAGGTGCTCCTCGAGCAGCTCAGGGAGTTCCTCGACCAGGGGCACGACGACCCGTGGGGCGCGGTGTGCGCGGCATCCGAGTCGGTCTTCGCGCATTTCGCACACGACCCCGAGCTCGCCCGCCGTCGCTACCAGATCGTGCGCGAGGTGCCCGTGCTGCGCGAGCGAGAGATCATCACGGTCTTCCGCTATGAACGCCTGTTCGACGAGTACCTGCGCGGCGCACTTCCCGGCGTCGACCCGCTGGATGCCGTGGGCTTCGCCGCTCTCGTGACCGCGGTGCACAACCACGTGCTGCGCCAGCTGCTGCGCGGCCGCAAGAAGGTGCCGCTGTCGACTCTGCAGACGGCTTTGGCCGACGTGCGCCGCCGCTACGGCGTGGCGGGCGAAGCCGCCACCGCCCCGGATGACATGGTCGTCGCGGTGTTCCCGCGCTCGATGCCGATCGCCGAGGTGTCCCGCCGCCTGCAGTCGGAACTCGACTAGCCGCTCCAGGGTCGTGGAACCGAGTATCGAGGAGTACGATACTCAGGTCCACGAAGGAGCCCCATGAGCGATGCAGCCACCCCGTTCCCCGGCGAGCGCGTCTCGTCGTACGACATCACCGCGCGTCAGGACAGCGACTACTACGCCGTCTTCACCGACATCCCCGCCGCTGACCGCGAGGCGTGGGACCGGGCGAAGTCCTATGTCGACGAGGTCGCCCCGCAGATGGCGGACGCCTGGGACCGCGCGGAGTACCCGCTCGAGGCCGCGCGCCGGATGGGCGAGATGGATCTCGTCGTCGATGGCGTCCAGCACCCCGCTCTCACGAGCGTGTCGCCGCTGGCTGCCGGGCTCGTCAACATGGAGATCTCCCGCGGCGACGGCTCGCTGGGCACGATCCTCGCGGTGCAGGGCGGACTCGCCCTGCGCACCCTCGCCCTGTTCGGCTCTCCGGCCCAGCAGGAGAGGTGGCTGACCGCTCTCGCCGACGGCTCGGTCCTCGGCTCCTTCGCCCTGACCGAACCCGACCACGGCTCGGACTCCGTCTCCCTCGAGACCGTCGCCCGCCGCGACGGTGACTCGTGGGTCATCCGCGGC
Organism: Microbacterium umsixpiens; assembly: GCF_053543675.1. NCBI lineage: Bacteria > Bacillati > Actinomycetota > Actinomycetes > Micrococcales > Microbacteriaceae > Microbacterium > Microbacterium umsixpiens. The sequence goes on along the minus strand of NZ_JBLVOH010000025.1, from coordinate 11,126 downwards.
GCGAAGAAGTGGATCGGCAACGGCGCGTCCGGCGGCATCACGTTCGTATGGGCGCGGGTCGACGACGAGGGCGCCGACGAACACGGAGCGGTCCGCTGCTTCCTCGTCGAGCAGGAAACCCCGGGTTATGCGGGCAGCGTGATCCGCGGCAAGGCCTCGCTGCGGGCGATCCACCAGGCCCACATCGTCCTGGATGATGTGCGCGTGCCGCTCGACGCCGTGCTGCCGGGGACGAAGAGCTTCAAGGACGCCTCGACCGTGCTGTACGCGACCCGCTCCGGCGTCGCCTGGTCGGCGCTCGGACACGCGACCGCCTGCTACGAGGCCGCGCTCGCCTACGCGACACAGCGCGTGCAGTTCGGCAAGCCGCTCGCGAAGTTCCAGATGGTGCAGGAGCGCCTCACCCACATGCTCGAAGATCTCACCGCCATGCAGTTGTATTGCCGGCGGATGGCCGATCTCGAGACCGCGGGCGAGCTGCGGCCGACCCAGGCGTCGCTCGCGAAGTTCCACAACACGCGCGCCGCGCGACGCATCGCCTCGACCGCCCGCGACCTGCTCGGCGGCAACGGCATCCTGCTCGAGAACGGCGTCATCCAGCACATGGCCGACATCGAGGCCATCCACACCTACGAGGGCACGGAGAGCGTGCAGGCGCTGCTGCTCGGGCGTGACATCACCGGGATGAGCGCGTTCGCCTGAGATCGCAGCCGGCGAGCGTTCGCCGCGGTCTCGTCAGATCGGGCGCACCAGGCACACGAGCCGCTCCCGGTCATCCCAGGACGGCACGCGCTCGAAGCCGCGCGATTCGTAGAGGCGCAGAGCACCCTGTCGCCAGTCCCAGACGGACAGCCGAACTTCGGTCGCGCCTGATTCGGCCGCCGCGTGCACGGCACTGTCGAGCAACGCCGACCCCACACCGCGGCCGCGGGCTGCGGGAACCGCCCAGAGACGTTTGATCTCCGCGATCCCGTCCCGTTCCGAGAGCACGACCACACCGACGACGCGTTCCTCAAACTGTGCGAGCAGAACCCGATGCCCGGCATACGCGGCGGCCGGGGTCTCCACCTCGCGGCGATAGCGTTCCGGGAGCGGGGCGTCAGGGTCCGGAACGGTCTCTTCCTGCTGGTGCTTCTCGAGCTCGGTCTGCAGCAGATAGGCCCGCACCGCGGAACCGACCTCGATCGCATCGGGGCCGGTCAGATCGGCTACGCGGATCACCGGTCGCTCGAGCGGACGGTGCGCGTCGACGCTCACCGTCAGTCGCAGCCGCAGCCGCCGGACGGGGTCTTCACCATGAAGCACAGGTCGCACACGCCGTAGTCCCGCTCCTCCACCGGCTTGGGTGCCTTCTCGGCACGCGGAGCGGAGACACGAGGAGTCGTGGTGCGCTTGGCAGCGCGAGGCGGGGTCAGCGGGATGAACTCGCTCGGGTGGCTGACGTAGAAGTAGGGCGCGCGACCCTCGCTCGGCTGCAGACGAAGCGGAGTGGACCCGACGACGAGCCGTTCGTCCTCGGTGAAACCGTTCGTGTAGGTGCGTCCGATGTGCAGCGCGGCGCCCTCACCGCGACGGATGGCCTCGATGTAGCGACCACGGTCGATGAACGAGCTGATTCCGATCGTCTGGGTGATCTCCGCGATGAACGCGTGGTTCGACGGGTCGATGCGGTGCGCGCGCAGCGCTTCCTGGAGCGAACGGTATGGACGGGAGGTGCCTGCGGGGGTCGGCCCTTGTACTTCTTTCATTTGTTCCAGGATCGCACGCCGCAACCCCCTCTTTCGACCACTCTGCCCGTGCGAGACTGGCCGCATGGCACGCGCGACGATCATCGGATCCGGACCCAACGGCCTCGCCGCCGGGGTGGCGCTCGCCCGCACCGGCTATGAGGTCCGCGTTCTCGAGGCCGCTGACACGATCGGCGGCGGGCTGCGCACCCGAGAAGGGACGCTTCCGGGCTTCCGCCACGACGTGTGCTCCGCCGTGCATCCGGCAGCGGTGTCCTCGCCGTTCTTCCGCGCCTTCCGGCTCGACGAGCGCATCGAATGGATCCGCCCCGACATCTCGTTCGCCCACCCCCTCGACGGCGGCCGCGCGGCCGTCGCCTGGCGGGACATCGAGCGCACCGCCGCCGCCCTCGGACCCGACCGCGACGCCTGGCTGACCCGCCTGCGTCCGCTCAGCACGCACATCGAAGGGGTGACGGACTTCACGGGCAATCAGCTCCTCCGGATGCCGGCCGACCCCGTCACCGCGGTGCGCTACGCGATCCGGATGCTCGACCAGGGCACCCCTCTCGCCCGCGTCTCGTTCCGGGCCGAGGAGGCCGCCGCCCTGATGTCGGGAGTCGTGGCCCACGCGAACTCCCCGCAGCCGACCCTCGCCGGGGCGGCAGCGGGGCTCCTCCTCGCCGCTCTCGCCCACGCCGGGGGCTGGCCCTACCCGCGCGGCGGGTCGCAGACCATCGCCGATGCACTGGTGGCCGACCTCGAAGCGCACGGGGGAACGGTCGAGACCGGTGCGCGCGTGAACGACCTGAGCACCCTGGACGCGGGCGACCCCTCCCGCGGGGACGTGCTCCTGCTGAACACCTCGCCCCGCCTCGCCCTCACCCACCCCGACGTGCCGGCCGGATATGCCAGAGCGCTCCGCGGCTACCGATACGGCGCCGCCGCGGCCAAGGTGGACTTCGCGCTCGACGGCCCCATCCCGTGGTCGAACCCGGAGGTGCGAAACGCGGTGACCCTGCACCTCGGCGGCACCCGCGAAGAGGTGTGGGCGAGCGAGAACGCCGTGGCCGCGGGTCGTGTGAGCGCGCGCCCCTACGTGCTCGCCGTGCAGCCCTCCGTCTTCGACCCGACGCGCGCGCCCGAGGGCAAGGCCGTCCTGTGGGCGTACATCCATGTGCCGAACGGTTCCGACCTCGATCCCACCGAGCTCATCACGGCGCAGGTGGAGCGCTTTGCGCCGGGCTTCCGGGATCTGATCCTGGCTCATCACGCGGTGCCCGCGTCGTCTCGGGAGGCGATCAACCCCGGGGAGATCGGCGGCGACATCTCCGGTGGCGTGTTCGACATCCGGCAGGCGCTGCGGCGCCCCGTGGTCTCTCCGACGCCCTGGCGCACCCCGATGCGCGGGGTGTACCTGGCGTCGGCATCGACTCCGCCCGGCCCCGCGGTGAACGGCATGGCAGGCTGGCACGCGGCCCGCACCGTGCTGCACGACGCGGGGATGCCGGCCGGGCTCGACGACGTGTTCGGCTGACGCTCGATCGGCGGCGACGCCGGGGTACCGGAATCGAGATGCCGCGGCCAGGATGGGAGCATGCGCTACGAGATCCCCGCGCCGATGCTCGCCAAGGCCGTGCCGGCGGTTCCCGATCCGGCGAAGACCTCCGGCGGGCTCCTGTTCGAACCCAAGTGGGACGGCTTCCGCGGCCTCATCGCGTGGGACGGCGAGACCGTGGAGATCGGCTCTCGGGGCGCGAAGCCGCTGACACGGTACTTCCCCGAGCTGGTCGAGGCGATCCCCGAGCTGCTGCCCGGACCGTGCCTGCTCGACGGCGAGATCGTCGTCGCCACCGGACCGCTCGGCTCACAGCGCCTGGACTGGGAGGCGCTGAGCCAGCGCATCCACCCGGCGGCCTCGCGCGTCGCGAAGCTCGCCGTGGAGACGCCGGCGATGTTCATCGCCTTCGATCTGCTCGCCCACGGGGACGACGACCTGTTGGCGCAGCCCTTCGAGGCCCGCCGGTCCCGCCTCGAGACACTCATGGACGGCGTCGAGCATCCGCTGCACATCACCCGCACGACCCGAGACCGCGACGCGGCCGTCCGCTGGCTCGCCGAGTTCGAAGGTGCAGGACTCGACGGCGTCGTCGCCAAGCCCCTCGACCAGCCGTATGCGCCGGGGAAGCGGACGCTGTTCAAGATCAAGCACGCCCGGACGGCCGATGTGGTGGCGCTCGGCTACCGCATCCACAAGTCCGGCTCGGGCGTCGGATCGCTCCTGGTCGGGCTGTACGGCGACGACGGGGTGCTGCGGCAGGTCGGCGGCGTGGCCGCCTGGAGTGACGTGCGGCGGCAGGAGCTCGTCGAGGAGCTCGCTCCCCTCGTCGAGCGCGACGACAGCGGCGAAGCGCTGACCGCAGAAGGCGAGCGGTCGAGGTTCAGCGGCAGCAAGGACGTCTCGTTCGTGAGGCTGCGCCCCGAGCGGGTGCTCGAGGTGCGCTACGACCAGCTCGAAGGCGCCCGCTTCCGCCACACGGTGCAGTTCGAGCGGTGGCGGCCCGATCGCGACGCCCGCTCCTGCGCCTACGACCAGCTCGACACGGTCGCGGGCTACGACCTCGCCGACGTCCTCCGCTGACGGGTTCGCGCCGACTCAGTCCTTCTCGGCGGGAGTACCGTCTTCGTCCCAGTTCGCGGCGACCTTCTTGCTCGGCTGTACGCGGGGCGGCTCCCCCGGCATCTTCGGGAACTCGGGCGGGAACGGCAGCTCTCCCAGTCCGTTCGCCCTGTCGCGCTCCCACCACTCCAGCAGGGTGTCGATGCGGCCGGGAGAAGCCTGCATCGTCGCCCAGGGGTCACCTACCTCCTCGAGGCGCTTCGGGATACTGCGCACCGTGAACGTGCGCGGATCCAGGCCGTCGAGTTCGTCCCACTGCACCGGAGTCGACACCGTCGCCCCCGGCAGCGCGCGGGGGCTGTAGGCGCCGGCCATCGTCCGGTCGCGGTTGGCCTGGTTGAAGTCGACGAAGATCCGCTCCCCGCGCTCCTCCTTCCACCAGTTCGTGGTGACCTGCTCCGGCATCCGCCGCTCCAGTTCGCGCCCGGCCGCGATCACGCCGTGCCGCACATCCAGGAACTCGTGGGTCGGCTCGATGGGAGCGAAGACATGCAGACCGCGGTTGCCGCTGGTCTTGGCGAACGCCTCGAGTCCCGCCTCGCGCAGCACCTCGCGCAGCGTGTGCGCCGCGGTCACGGCATCCGCGAAGTCCGTGCCCGGCTGCGGGTCGAGGTCGATGCGCAACTCGACGGGGTTGTCGGCGTCGGTGGCCAAAGACGCCCAGGGATGGAACACGATCGTGTTCATCTGCACGGCCCAGACGATCGCACTCGCACGGTTGAGCACGATCTGCGGATGCTGACGTCCGCTGTTGTACGTGACGGTGACGGCGTCGACGAAGTCGGGCGTCCCCTTGGGCGGATTCTTCGAGAAGAAGCCCTCGGCGCGCGGTCCGCCCGACGCACCGACGCCGTCACGGAATCGCTCGAGCGACACCGGACGGTTGCCGTTGGCCGCGAGGAAGGGATCCGCGACGAGCTGCACGTACTCGGCCAGTTCCGCCTTCGTGATGCCGAGGTCGGGCCACACCACCCGGTTCGGGCTCGAGAGGGCCACATCGCGCTCTCCGTCGGAGTCGGCGATGGTCAGGGTCACACGTTCTGAGGCCATGCTCCGACCCTAGAGCGATGCTCCGACCGACGGAACCCCGCGCCGGTAGGGGCGAGGGCTCCGGTACCGCTCAGTCGCCGAGGGCGACAGCCAGCGCGAGAACCGGGGTGAGCGCATCCCGCTCGACGACGATCGACGGACCCGCGGAGTCGACGATCACACCCGCCATGTCGGAATGGCTCGACAGGACCTTCGCCAGCTGCTCCGGCTCGAACGGGAGCGGACGGTCTCCGCGGCCCAGCGCGATCACCTCGAGGGGGTGGGAGAACAGCTGCAGGAAGCGGCGGCCGTCGGTGGTCTGCGCCTCGGCGATACCGGCCTGGCCGCTGCCGTCACCCTCGTTCACGGCGACCCACATCCGCTTCACCGCGAGCGCTTCACCGACCTTGAGCGTCGAGTCCTGCTCACGCGGAGCGGCGAGGATCGTCTTGACGGTCATGTCGACGTCGGCCTGCTCGAGCGTCTTCTGCAGCAGATCGGTGGGGAACACCACGCGATGCGGGGCGGAGGCGTTGTCGACGATGAGGCCGGCGAAGTCACCGGACACGACCTGCTGGAGCACGGACGTCACCGGCTGCGCGACGGCAGAGGTCGCGGCGGGGTCGGCTTCGAGCTGCACCGAGTCGCGCACGGCACGGGCCGAGCTGAACGCCAGCATGAACTGCCGGTCGTCGTTGTCGCGCACGACCGCGACCGACAGCGGCTTTCCTTCGCTGATCTGCGCACGCGCGTCGCCGTTCACACGGATGTAGAGGTGGCCCTGGAGCGCCTGACGCATCACACCGAGGAGCTGGTCGTTGCTCGCGCCCGCCTCGATCTCGGTGAGGGCTTCGCGGAGCAGGACGTTGTCCTTCATCCCTGCGACGGTCTCGGTCTGCTCGGGCGGCAGGGGTGAGGCGAGCGGAAGACGCCGTTCCTCGGGAGCTGCGGGCTGCGCGGGCGGAGCGGGCTGCACCGGACGCGGGTCCGCGGCTGCTGCCTCGGGCTGCGCATCGGGGGTCGGCAGCGCGACCTCGGGCCCGGCCTGGGCACCGACGCCACGGAACGCCTGCACCGAGATGCCGATCGACGGCGCCTCGACGGGATGCTCGGCCTCGGTCGCGCCCTGATCGGCGTTCACGGCATCCGACCCGGTCGCGGTCTCCTCCACGTCGGGCGCGGGGGTGACGGCATCGTCTGCGGACTTCTTGCGGCGGGAGAAGAGGGCCATAATCAGCCAGCCTAACCGGCATTCCTCCGCGCGCTCCGCCGGTGACCGGCGCGCGGCGCGGGCTAGATCTTCTCGATCGGCGCGACCTTGATGAGGAGCTTCTTCTGCCCCGCCGAGTCGAACCGCACGTGGGCGATGCGCTTCGCGCCCTCGCCGGTCACGGCATCCACCCGCCCTTCGCCGAAGTCGACGTGACGGATGCGGTCGCCCGCGGTGAGCTCGAGGTCGCCGTTGTCGCGCATCTTGGCCGTGACCCGGTTGGGGAACTTGTCCATCGCGGTCGAGAGCGGCTTGAGGGAGTCGCGACCGGGCAGCGCCTTGACGGCGAACCGGTCGCTGGAGCCGGAACCGCCGAACCCGCCCTGGCGACGGGCATTGAGCGCCCGCGACTGCATGCCCCCGCGGGAGTTCACATCGCCGGGCGACTGCCGCCAGTCGATGAGGTTCGCCGGGATCTCCTGCAGGAACCGGCTGGGCATCGCCACGGTGACCTCGCCGAACTGCGCTCTCGTCATGGCGAGCGACAGGTGCAGCCGCTTGCGGGCGCGTGTGATGCCGACGTAGAAGAGGCGTCGCTCCTCCTGCGGCCCACCGGGCTCTCCCGCCGAGATGCGGTGCGGGATCAGGTCTTCCTCGACACCCGTGACGAAGACGGCGTCGTACTCGAGGCCCTTCGCCGTGTGCATGGTCATGAGAGAGACCGAGCCGGACTCGTCGTCGAGATCGTCGGCGTCGGACACCAGCGCGACCTCGGTGAGGAAGTCGACGATCGTGCCCTCGGGGTTGTTGCGGGCGAAGTCGCGGGCGACGGCCACGAACTCGTCGAGGTTCTCGACGCGGGCCTCGTCCTGCGGGTCGCGGCTGGCGCGCAGCGCGTCGAGGTAGCCGCTCTTGCCGAGCAGCACGCCCAGACCGTCGGCCACGCTCGTGGGAGGCGGCACCTCGCCAGTGGCGGGAGTCAGGATCGCGGCTGCCTCGGCGAGCACGGCGTCGAGCTGTCCGATCGCGGCCTGGATCTTCGGCCCGACACCGAGCTGACCCGGCATCGACAGCGCGTCGCGGAAGCTGATGCCATGCTCTTCGGCGAAACGGGCGATGGCCGTCTCGGTCACATCTCCGATGCCGCGCCGCGGCTTGTTCAGGATGCGTCGCACCGACATCTCGTCGGCCGGGTTCGCGACCGCCACCAGGTAGGCCAGCGCGTCTTTGATCTCGGCGCGGTCGTAGAACTTGGTGCCGCCCATGATCTTGTAGGGCACGGCCGAGCGGATGAAGATCTCTTCCAGCGCACGGGACTGCGAGTTCGTGCGGTAGAACACGGCCATCTCGGAGTACGGCATGCCCGCACGGTGCAGCGCCTCGACCTCGTCGGCGACGAACTGCGCCTCGTCGTGCTGCGAGTAGCCGGTGAAGCCGATGATGGCGTCGCCGTCACCCTTGTCGCTCCAGAGCTTCTTGTCCTTGCGGTCGAAGTTGTTGCCGATCACCGCGTTCGCGGCGGAGAGGATGTTCTGCGTCGACCGGTAGTTCTGCTCGAGCAGCACCACGCGGGCGCCCGGGAAGTCGCGTTCGAACTCGCTGATGTTGCGGATGTCGGCGCCGCGGAAGGCGTAGATCGACTGGTCGGAGTCGCCGACCACGGTGAGCGAGGCGCCCGGTTCGCCGGCGTCCGCCGTGGGCGCGGGATCGGGCTCGAAGATCATCATGCCGTTGGAGGCATACGGGTCGGGGGCCGAGCCCGCGGCGCCCGAGACGGGGCGCGTGAGCTCGTGGATCAGCGAGTACTGCGCGTGGTTCGTGTCCTGGTACTCGTCGACGAGGATGTGTCGGAACCGGCGTCGGTAGGTGTCGGCGACCTGCGGGAACGCTCGGAACAGGTAGACGGTCTGGCCGATGAGGTCGTCGAAGTCGAAGGCGTTGGCCTTCTGGAGCTGCCGCTGGTAGTCGGCGAAGACCTCGACGAAGACCCGCTCGGCCGGGTCGCTCATGTTGGCCTGCCGGGCGTAGGACTCGGCGTCGGACAGCTCGTTCTTCAGCTTGGAGATGCGCGACTGCACGGATGCCGGGGTGAGCCCGTAGGCGTCGGCCTCATGCTCCTTGACCAGGCGCTTCAGCAGCGCGCGCGAGTCGCCGGAATCGTAGATCGTGAACGACTTCGTGTAGCCGAACTGCTGGGCCTCGCGGCGCAGGATGCGGACGCAAGCGGAGTGGAACGTCGAGATCCACATGCCGCGCGCGGCGTCGCCGATCAGTCCTTCGACGCGCTCCCGCATCTCGCCGGCCGCCTTGTTCGTGAACGTGATCGCGAGGATCTGGCTCGGCCAGGCTTCGCGCCCGCGGAGCAGCGAGGCGATGCGGCGGGTGAGCACGCTCGTCTTGCCCGATCCGGCGCCCGCGACGATGAGGAGCGCGGGCCCGCGATAGGTGACGGCCTCGAGCTGTTGCGGGTTCAGGCCGGCGAGGAGATCGTCCTGCCCCGGGGCCCCGGAGGAGCGGGGGCCGACGGATCCGGGGACGATGAGAGGAGCTTCGGTCATGGCCTTATGAGTCTAGGCGTCGGCACCGACATCGCGGCACGAGCAGGCAGCGCCCACGACTGCTGCGGAGGGGTGTGCGGGCGAACCCGCGCACCCCTCCGATCTCAGACGGTGCGCGTGCGGCGGCGGACCGCCACCCCTCCCGCGACCAGGAGCATCAGCGCCAGCGCGATCGCGGCGACGGGGAACTCGGCACCGGTCGCGGCGAGCCCGCCCGCGCCCTCCGAGATGCGGATGTCGGCCCAGCCGAGCAATGCTCCATCGGCGTCGTACACCGCGATCCGATGCGCACCCAGCGCGGCATCGGTCGGGACCGTCACGGTGATCGACCCTGCCGCGGACAGCGTGCCTGTCGCGAGCTGCACAGGGTCGGAGTACATCCACACCGCGATGTCCTCTCCCGCCGCGTCCGCGCCGACGGTGACCGTGACCTTCTGACCGCGGGTGGCGACCGCGGGATCGACCGTCACGCCGTTGCGGTTGCCGTCGACCAGGTCCGTGCCGGGCAGAGGCGGGTTCTGGCCACCCGGGTTCTCGCCGCCCGGGTTCTCCCCACCGGGATTCTCCCCGTCGACGCCCGGAAGCGTGCCGGTGCGCAGCGACTCGGAGGCGAAGCCGTCGGCGAACCACCACACCGGACGCTGACCGTCGACCGAGAGCGAGGCCGGCGCGGTCGCGAAGCCCTCGTTGTTGATGTCGGGCATGCCGGCAGGACGCGCGTACTGGACGATGTCCGGCTGGGCGGTGCCGTTGAGGGCGATCTCTGCCGAACGGCCCTGGCAGCCGTCGTCGCAGACGGCCCAGAGCGTGCCGCGCACGCTGTCGTAGTCGAGAGCCATCACGCCGGCGAGCCCGGGAGCGACCTCCGAGACGAGCGTCGCGGTCCCGTCACCGCGGAGGGCGAACGCGTACACGTGGCCGTTGTCCTCGACCGCCACCAGGAACAGTCCGCCGCCGTGGCCGGCATAGTCCGCGGGCTTGTACGCCGCGCCGGTGTTGTCGTCGAAGAGCTTTCCGGTGAGCGCGGTATCCGGCACCCACTGGACGGCCTCCATGCCGAGGTTCGCACCGACGGAGGGCAGCAGCGCGGTGAGGTCCCACTCCTGCTGGGCGACGAGGTCGCCGTTCGACGCCTCGGGATCGACCTTCAGGACCTTGTTCTGGTTCACGCCCTTGGCGCTGTTGTCACGTTCCGAGGCCACGTACACGAAGCCCTCTCCGTCGACCGTGATGCCCTCGGTGTCCGGGCCTGCGGCACCCGCGTCTGCGGCGTCCTTCTGGAACCGGACCCGCTTGCCCGCATCCCAGCCGTCGACCTTCTCGACCGAGCCGTCGGCGTGCGCCTCGAGCTTCCAGATGCGGCCCTCGCCGTTGTCGACCGCCCAGAGGAACGCGCCGTCGGCGGTCTCCTGCACGTCGAGCCCCGAGCTGTCCTCGAGGAACGTCGGGATGCTGTCGAGCACGCGGACCTCGGCCGATCCGGGCCACGGCGAGACGGTGACCTCGCCGGCGCAGACGTTCGCGGCACCCTTCGTGGACTCTGTCGTCGCGGCGAACGCACCCGTCGTGTCGGGGCAGCGCCCCCAGGTGACGGCCGCGTGGCCCTCGCCCCAGCTGGTCTCGTCGACGAGCAGCTCGCCGTCGAACAGCCGCACCGCGTCGCCGCCGCCCAGGCCGAAGCCGAGCTGCTCGCGCTCGATCACGAGGTACTCCCCCGCGCCGATCGTGGTTCCGGCCGGGATCGAATACGCGTGGGTGTCGTCGTCGTCCTTCACCACGATGCCCGAGACGTCGAGCGCCGCGTCGGTCGGGTTCACCAGCTCCACCCAGTCGTCGGGCGCGCCGCCGTCGGCCTCGACCTCGTTGATGCGCACCGGGTTGCCGCAGGCGTTGCGCAGGCCCTTGGTCGAGACCGCGACATC
>NZ_JBLVOH010000024.1:23026-25679 GCF_053543675.1 Microbacterium umsixpiens | reverse complement strand
AACTGGCATGAATCCGGTGCCGACGAGGTGGCGGCCCTGCTGCTGCGGCGTGGGGTGGCGGTCGAGGCGGGGTTGTGGGATGCGGCGGGCTTCGAGGTGTGGAAGCGTTCGCCCGTGCGCGACCGGTGCCTGCGCGTGCTGATCGAGCTGCCCGACGAGCCGGCCGAGACCGTTCGTGAGCACGCCGAGGCGATGATCGCGCACGTGTCGCTCGAGGAGCCCGACCTGCCCATCCTGCTGCATGGCGAAGAGGGTTCGACGTGGCCGGTGTTCGACCTCGCGGTCGAGCTCGGCCTGGATTCGCGGATCGGTTTGGAAGACACGCTGCTGCTCCCCGACGGCAGCAGCGCGCCCGGGAATGCGGCGCTGGTGCGGGCGGCTGTGCAGCGGATGCGGGGAGTCTGACGCGCGGGGTGGCGAGACTGCGGCATCCTGAGGCCATGTTCGGCGACAGCATCCTCCTCATCATCCTGTTCTGGTCGGCCGTGATCCTCATCGGCGTCCTCATCACCTGGTTGGTGATCTACTCGGCCGTGCGTGCGGCGCTCACCTCGCATCGGCAGGCGATGGCGCGGGACGGTCGCCCCGGTCAGCTCTGACCAGCGGCCGGATCGGCAGGCGGCGATGCCGTCGTCTGCCCCGGCATTCGGTCGCGCCTTCGCTGAGCGGCGGGCTCCGTCTGGCAGGGTCTCCCCATGACCGAAATATCGCCACCCGTCGATGCGCGCGCTCGCGCCCTGCCCTTCGCGATCGGCGTCGGCGGGGGTGTGCTGGGGATTCTGCCGTGGTTGATCGGCGGCGGCATCCTTCCGCTGCAGAACCTCTGGGCGTCGGCGACGATGCCGGAGGACATGCCGTTCGTGCTGCTGCCGCTGAGTCAGTACTTCGTGACGCTGCTCTTCTCGCTGCTGCTGCTCGGAGGGGTCCTCGCCGGGTTCACGGTGCACTTCGTGGCGCGTCGTCGTGCGATCGCCGTGTGGCCCGCGGCGCTCGGGGTGCTGCTCGTGCACGTGATCGCGGTGGTGCAGAGCTTCGCGGTGCTGGCCGGCGGGCTCGGGCTCGGGCGCGGTGGCGACAGTCGGGTGACGCTCTACTTCGCCGGGCTCCTCGGCGGTGTGGTCGCGGCGATTCTCCTCGCGCAGCTGGGCTTCTGGATGACATCGCGGCGGTCGGTCGGCGTTGTCGCTCTCGGTGTCGTGCTCGCGGCGGTGCCGTTCGCCAACTGGGTGGGCCGCTGTTTCCTGGCCGTCACAGGCGACGCATTCCCGCCGGTGTTCCTGCCCTATCTGTCGCCCTGGTTGCCGGCGATCGTCGTCGGTGCGGCGCTGGTGTGGTGTGGAGTGCGGCCGGCCTGGCGGATCGTGGTCTGGGTGGTCGGTCTCCTCGCGGTGTGGGTCGTACCGGCGTTGTTCACGGCGATCCAGTACGGACTCGGCATGCGGGTGCTCGACGGCGACGTTCCCGAGATGATGAGGGCGTCGGTGGGGGTGTTCCCGATGGTGCTCGCCGAGGTGTGGCAGCCGGTGATCGTGACGCTCGTGATCGGCGTGGTCGGCACGGTGGTGCGGATGATCGTGGAGCGGGATCGGACGCCGGCAGAGTCAGCGCGCATCCAGTGACTGCCAGAACTCCACGATGCCTGCCGCGAGCTCCGCGGGCTGCTCGACCGGCACGAGGGTGCGCGCGCTTTCGATGACGAGGGTCCTGGCGTCGGGGATCCGGCTGGCTGCGGCATCCATCACCTCGGGCGTCCATTCGCCGCGGTCGTCGCCGGTGATGAGCAGGGTGGGCGCGGTGATCCGCGGCAGGCGGTGCGAGGCGTCGCCGCGGTTGATGATGAACGATGTGACGGTGGCGGCGATGCTGCGACGCGGGGCGCGGTTCAGGGCGTGATCGATGACGGCAGTCATCGATCGGTCCTTCGCGTGCGGCGGGATCAGCTGAGCGTCGTGGATCACGTGCCGGAGGTGGGCGATGGGTCCGAAGTGGGCCAGGATCTGGTTGGCGATGATGAGCTTGATCCGGAACACCGGGTCGATCGGCTCCACCGGCGAGCTCACCGCGACCAGTGAGCGGACGGTGTCCGGGAAGAGCGCGGCCATGGTCATCCCCACGTGACCACCCCAGGCCGCACCCACCCAGTCGACGCGTCCGTCTCCCCCGAGCTGCTCGATGATCTGCGCGCCGGCTTCCGCGCACTCCTCGATCGAACTCACCCGTGACAACGGGGTGCTCGCGCCGTAACCGGGGCCGTCGAGCACGACGAGCGTCCGGTGCGGGGCGAGTGCCTCGACGACCGAACCCCAGGAGTCGCCGTCGACGAACATGCCGTGCCAGAGAACCGCATAGGGGCCACTGCCCATGACGGTCGCTGCGATGTCGCCGAGCGAGGTGCGGAACCGGGTCTGAACAGGGGCATCTGTGTGATTCATGTCTCCAGCCTCGGGCTCGAAGGATGCCTCGATCCTGGCTCTCGACCGAGTGCAACGTTCGTGCAATGATCGGCTGTGGCCACCGCGCGCGTGCAGCTTCTCGACCGGATCGAGGCGTCCGTCGACGGCGAGCGGGTGCCGGTCGGGGGTCCGCTTCCGCGCGCCGTCATCGCTCGGCTCGCTCTCGAACGCGGAGCGCCGGTCGCTCTGGAAGACCTCAT
>NZ_JBLVOH010000024.1:0-23006 GCF_053543675.1 Microbacterium umsixpiens | reverse complement strand
GGGGCGGACGACCGCCCGGGCGTACATGTCACGACTGCGTGCGACGCCTCTCGGCGCCTGGCTCGAGGGTGGGCGGGCTGGCTACCGTCTCGTCGACGATCCCGGGATGCAGGTCGACCTCTGGACGCTGGAGGATGCCGAGGCCGGGGTCATCCCGTCCGACTCCGAAGAGGTGCGTTCGCTGCTGCTGCGGTGGCGGGACTCGCCGCTGCAGGGGATCGGCGATCCACCCTTCGCTGCCCTCGCGCGGGTGCGGGTCCGGACCGCCGTCGATCGGGCTCGGCTGCTCGGTGTTCGTGCCGACCTGGCTGCCGGCGACAACGCGCGTGCGCTGGTGACGCTGCAGGGTCTGCGCGCGGCGCATCCCGATGACGACGACGTTCTGGCGTTGCTGCACACGGCGCGGGCGCGGGCCGACGCGGGGGATCGAGCGCTGGCGCGCCTGGGCGGAGGTGCCGTGTCGGAGCGTGATCGCAGCCGTGGAGCTCACCCGGTGTCGAATGCCGCGGTGCCCGCAGGTCGTATGTTCGGTGTGCCGGCGCCGATCGCGCCGATGGTGGGGCGTCGGGAGGAGCGTGCGGCGCTGACGGCCGCGCTCGATGTCGCGCGCCTCGTCACGCTGACGGGCGCAGCGGGCGTGGGCAAGACGAGGCTCGCGGTCGACTGGCTGGGCAGTGATGCGGTCGCCGGCGAGGACCACATCTGGTTCGTGAACGTCGGCGTTGGTGTCGATGTCGGAGGCGAACCGGATGCGACCGTCGCCGAGGTGATCGCGTCTGCCGTCGGTGCCCCGGATGCGGCGCCGGAGGCGATCGCGGAGCATCTGGCCGACCGGCGCGGCATCCTCGTGATCGACGGGGCGGAGGGGGCAACCGCCGAGGTGGCATCCGTCGCGGTGGCTGTGCTCGCGCGGGCCCGCGGAATCGCGGTGCTGTCGACGTCGCGGCGGACCCTCGGAGTTCCGGGCGAGAGTGTGTTGCGGGTCGATCCCCTTCCTGCGGAGGATGCGCAGGAGCTGTTCGAGACGAGGCTCCCTCCGGGAGCGCGCGGGGCGGATGCCGTCGCTGTGCTGCAGGTCGTCGACATGCTGGGTCGGCTGCCGCTGGCGATCGAACTGGCTGCCGCGCGAACGGCGGTGATGCCGCTCGCGGAGGTGGCGGATTCGATGCTGCGCGAGATCGACCGGTCGGAGGAAGCCGGGGAACCTCCATTGGCTGCGGCGCTGCGGTCTTCGCTGGCGCTCCTGACGAGCGAGCAGCGCGACACTCTGCGCAGCCTCGCCGGGTTCGCGGCGCCGTTCACCCGCGGTGCCGCCGCGGCCGTGTGCGGGGAGAGGCCGCGTGATCGCGACCTCGATCAGCTCGTGTCGTTCTCGCTCGTCTCGGCGGAGGAGGGAGAGGCGGAGCCGGTCTTCCGTGTGTCGCCGCTCATCCGGCGGGCCGCCGCGGGCGGTGAGCCCCTGGATGAGGAGTGGGTTCGGCGGCATCGCGCATGGTTCGCGTCGCAGGCTGCGGAGGCATCCGTCGCTCTGACGGCCGAGGGATCCGGGGTGGTGATCTCTCGGCTGCGGATCGAGTGGCCGGATGTCGTGGCCGCGTTCGACTCCGCGGTGCTCGCCGACGACGGGGAGACCGCGGCGACCATCGCCGGGGGTCTGCTCTGGTTCGGGGTGCGAGCGGGGCGGCAGCAGGAGCTGCTCGAGATGGTGCGCCGGGCGTTGGCGCTGTCGGCCACTCCGTCTCTCGAGGCGGCGCTGAGTCTCACGAGGGGGTTCCTCGCGTATCAGCTGGGTCAGATGTCTGAGGCGGCGACATGGATCTCGGCAGCGCGGGCACCGGCGGAAGCTTCCGGAGATCGCGCGTTGCGGCGGCTCGCTGCGGCGTTCTCCGCCTACCTCCTCACGCTCAGTCCGGAGCCGGCGGGCGACCCGGTGGCCCAGGTGGCGGTCGCGCTCGCCGACGTCGATGAGATGCCGGATGCGGCGGCGGCGATGATCCTTCTCATCACTGGCCAGGTTCAGCGGGCGTCGGGGCGATCCCGGGTGGCGATCGAGTTGCTGGGTCGTGCCGGGGCGCTCGCGTCGCGATGCGGGCACGAGTGGGTCATGCTCATGGCTCCGGTGGTGGCCGCGAAGGTTCAGCTCGACCTGCGTCAGGGGGCGGCGGCGATGGCCGCTCTGTTGCCCGCGGTGCGGCGGAGTGCGGCGGGCGGCGATCCGGTGTCGCTCCTGATCGCCGTCTCGGTCGCGGCGGGGGCTGCGGCTGCACTCGGTGCGGATGCGATGGGCGCGCGGATCATCGGAGCCGTCGATGCGATCGGCAGGCGCTACGGATTCGATCCTCGAGCTAACGAGCCCGCCGACTTCGAGCTGTATCGCCGTCGGGTGCGCGAGGGGCTCACGGCCGAGGAGTGGCGGCGGTCGTATGCTTCCGGGCTGCTCTGCGAGATGGACGAGCTGGTCGAGATGGCCGAGTCGCTCGCCCGGGTGTGAGGCGGTGAGCGGCTGTCAGTCGCCCGCGCGTTCCCATCCCGCCCAGTCGGGGCGGTCGACGATGCAGAACCGGTTACCTTCGGGGTCTTCCATGATCACGTAGTCCGCGTCGGCCGGGCGGTTGTCCCAGTTCACCTCGCGGGCGCCCAGCCCGGTGAGTCGGCGCACTTCGGTGGCCTGGTCCTCGGCGTAGATGTCGAGGTGGATGCGCGGCGGCAGCACGCGTTCGGAGTGGTGCGCGTCGAGGGCGATGCAGGGGGCGTCGGCGTCGCGGGGTTTCAGCACGACCCAGTCGTCTTCCGCCGGGTCGCGTTCGACGTAGTCGAGGGCGGCCTTCCAGAAGCGGGATTGTGCGGGGAGATCGTTCACGCGGATCACGATCGATGCGAGCTTCAGCATGCGGTCGAGTGTAGGGGCGCCGAGTGCGGGCCTCAGTCCCCTTGTATCCGGGTCGATAGGGTGCGGAGTCCTCGGCGTCCCACCATGACCGCCTGTTGCCACCGCGCCGACGACATGGGATCCTGGCCGCGTCGATTGTCAGGCTGATGGGGGGGAGTGAGCATGAGTGTCTCGGAGCAGAGGAGTGGGGTCATCCGCACCCGACCGCACGTGGTCAGTCGTCTCGTGGTCCCTGCGGTCGCTGCCGTTCTCGCACTTCTTGCGGGCATCGCGACAGCGGCGGTGTTGCCGGATCTCGCCATCCGTTCCCTGAGTTTCGCGACGATGGTCGCTGCGGTGCTCTCCGGTGTGGTCGCCGTGCGCCGCGGAACGGCATGGGTGAGAGCCGTCAGCGCGATCGTCGCCGTCCTGACCCTCATGCTCGGGTCCACCTTCTTCGGCCTGACCTACTCGTAGACATCGCTCCGCCGTGGGGCGGGCACGGTCGAGGCACTCGTCGTGGCGTGCCGAAAGAGCCTGCCTCGGAACGCGAAACGCCCCCGCCGTTCGGGTCGGCGGGGGCGTTGGTTTCGCGGGTGCGGCTTACTGCACCGACCATCCGCCGTCGGAGGCGAGGATGGCGCCGTTGATGTTCACGGCGTCGTCCGACAGCAGGAACGTGATGGATGCCGCCAGGTGCTCGGCGGTCGCGACGGTCGGGATCGCCTGCTGGAACGGAGCGAGGCGGCCGGAGCCGTACTCGGACATGTTCGGGGGCATCGGGATGCCGGTGGCGACGCCGCCCGGGGCGACGGAGTTCACGCGGATGCCCTTCGGCCCGTACATGAAGGCGGCCGACTTGGTGACTCCGATGATGCCGTGCTTGCTGGCTGTGTAGGCGTTGCCGGAGGAGTTGCCGCGCAGTCCGGCCTCGCTCGAGACGTTGAGGATGGCGCCGCGACCGGCAGCTTCCATGACGGGGATGACCGCGCGCATGAGCTTGAACGGGGCGGTGAGGTTGATCGCGATGACGCGGTCCCAGACGGCATCCGGGGTCTCGCCCGCGGGGGAGAAGTCGTCGTTGATGCCGGCGACGTTCGCGAGGCCGTCGATGCGGTCGCCCGCGGCGGCGATGACGGCGTCGATGGCCTCCTGCTTGGTGAGGTCGCCGGCGACCGTGACGATGTCGGCATCCGGGAGCTCGGCCTTGAGGGCGTCGAGCTTCTCGGCGGCGATGTCGCTGGCGATCACGCGTCCGCCTTCGCGGGCGATGCGGGATGCCGTGGCCTTGCCGATGCCGGAGGCGGCGCCCGTGACGATCACGGTCTTGCCGGCGAAGCGGCCGGAGGTGATCTTCTCGTTCCAGCCCGCGGACTCGTCGTCCTCGGGAATCTCGCCGCCGTTGGCCGCGCGCACCAGGTCGTCGACGACCGACTGGGGGAGCTGGCCCTGGCTCATCGCGACGAGCTGCTGCAGGGGCAGGCCCAGCACGGGGGTGAGGAGTTCGGGGTCGGCGCCGGTCTGCTCGAAGAGTGCGCGGATGAGGGGCCCGCCGGTCGGGTCGTTCATCCAGTCGCCGATGGTGGAGTGTGCGGTGAGGGCCATGCTCGTTCTCCTTGTTCGAGTTTCGCAACGGTGCGTCTACTTATATTCCAGTGTACGCCTGAGTACGCTCGAAAGGTGCCCCGTCCTCGTAGTGAAAAAGCCCGTCAATCCGTGCTGGAGGCGATGCGGCGTGCGCTCGCCGCAGACGGGTACGAGGCCGTGACGATCGAGGGTCTCGCCGAGTCGGCGGAGGTGTCGAAGCAGACGATCTACCGATGGTGGCCGTCGAAGGCCGCGATCCTCGGTGAGGCGCTGCTCGAGGGGACGCTGCCGGGCGCGGACGTGTCGGTGCCGATGACGGCCGACCTCGGCGCGGACCTGCGGGCGTGGTTCTCGGCGATGTCCGCCGGGCTGGCTCGGCCCGAGGGCGTGGCGCTGGCGCGGGCGTTGATCGAGGTGACGGCGGCCGATCCCGAGCTCGGCTTGGTGCTGAACGAGCGGCTGGCGGCGCCGATCCGCGAGTGGGTCGCCGAGCGGGTGTCGCGCGGGCGGGCCGACGGGGATGTGCGGGCGGATGTGGATGCTGCCGCGATCGCGGATCAGTTCATCGCGATGGCGTCGTACTTCGCGCTGATCGGCCAGCCGTTGAGTGCGAAGCGGGTAGAGGAGACGGTCGTGCGGTTGCTGCGGGGGATTGCGGAGTAGGCGAACAGTGAACCGCCCCGCTACTGAGCGAGTGGCGGGACGGTTCTGGGATCCGGAATCAGGATTCGCGGGAGCGTCGGTCGCGCCAGATGATGCGCAGCACCAGGGCCAACGCTCCGACGATGAGGACGAGCGCTGCGAGCCAGAAGACCCACACGACGTCCTGGAACAGGGGCGCGTTGGCGGCGACCGGAAGCGCCCCGCCGACGAGGATCATTGCCACGACGATCGCACGCTCACGCGCCGTGCCGCGGACGCGCTGAGCCGTCACGAGACCGTCGCCTTCGCCACGTTTTCCCCTGTCGTGAAGGGTTCGAAAATCGTCATTGTTGCTCCTTCGTTGATCGACCCCGCCCTGACCGTTAAGACGTTATCGCTGTCCCGAGTGCTCAGCGACGCGATGGTGGTGCCCCTGGATCCACCGCAGACGAAGCATATCGGGCTGTCCTCATGTGTATGCTTTGATGGCTCACATGAAGGTGAGCAGGCGGCTTCGGATCCCGCGGATGCATTTCGGTCCAGTGCGCGGTCGGCGTCGGTGGGCCGTCCGGGTACGGAACTGCTGAGCCCGAAGCCATGCTCTACGTCGCGGTAGGAGTAGCTCTTCTCCTCTGGGGAGCCTTGGCTGGACGAGCGGGGCGGAGGGCAGGCACTGTTCTCGCACTCATCCCTATTGCGGTGTGGTTCGGCTTCCTGGCGTGGTTCGGGTGGACAGGAGGCCTTGATACCCCAGCCGCAGATGCGCTTCCCGCGTACCTTGTGATCGGGTTGCTTGTTTTCTTTGTCGGATCGAATCTCGCTAGCGGGGCCGGAGCTTCGCGGAGCGCCCGTAGGGAGCAATGACCTGCTGATGGATTTGGGAAGACGATCGTGACGATGAGTATCGAAGGCGAGATTCTGACGTACGTGTTGACGGCTGCTCTGGCCGTGAGCGCGGGCCTTGTGCTCGGAGGGGCGCCATCGACGACCTATAGGAGGACGGGCTTCATCCCAGGTCTTCTGATCATGGGAGTGGTCGTCGTGGTGGGGTTCGCTCTCGGGGCGCGCGCACCGTGGATGGGCCCGATCTTCGCCCTCGTTTCCTTGCTGACCAGCACGCTCGCGGCCGCGGCTGAGAAGAGGAACGAGTCGGCGTTCGAAAACGAGACCTTCTGGAACCGCGTGATTGCGGTGCTCAATGTGCGTCGCGGCGTGCCCCTTGACGAAGTCGGCCGCACTGTGCGGGACCCTGAACTGTGAACGAAGCTGCCGTTGCGTATTTGGCTTTTCCTGAGGAGAACGAAGTATGACCGGGTCGATGTTCAGCTGGTGGGGCCTCCTCATCAGTGTGGTCGTTCTCGTCGTGATCCTGGCGATCGTGTTCTTCGTCGTGCGCGGGATCGTTCGGTTCTTCCTGCGACGGCGGCCGGAGCGGCCGGGGCCGCCCAGTTCCTCTCCGGAATGAGCAGGCGGCGGTCTAGGGAGACGGTGGTTGAGCATTCCGTTCGTCGAGCGGGCAGAGCGAGACGAACCCTCGCGCTCGACGCGGCTCAGGCGACTCGGTGAAGGAGGACCAGAACTCCTGCGGCGGTGTGGATCGAATCGTCGTCGACCTTCTTGCCGCTGATGAGTGCGAGAAGCATCCTCTCGATGGCCCGCAGGATGGCGTCGATCTCGGCGGCGCGGTGGGGGTCTTCCACGGCGCGGGTGTCCCACCGTGCCCGGAATCGTCGGAGGAGTCCGAGGATGAGGCCCTCGAAACTCGCGGTGTCGCCGCTGACGCCGAACTCGAGAGCGTCAGGCCACCACGGTTCGCCGATCATGTCGTGCAGTTCGCTGATGGCCGCGTCGAGCTCGTCGGGGCCGGATAGTCCGCGGCACGCGTTCAGGAAGTTGTTGCGGTCGAACTGGTCCCAGCGTGGTGAAGGCGTCAACTGTGACGCGCTGGTCCGTGGGGGTGCGGTCTCGCGGCCCCATCCGCTTTCGCTCAGGCGGGTCAGGTTCGATTGGATGAGGGAGAGGCGTGCACGGACGTCGCCGCCCTGACTGTCGACGGCGGAACTCAGGCTCTCCAGGCGCGACTTGGTCTCGGTCGTCGTCCCGTCGATATGGGTCGCCTTGTCGCGCGTATCCGTGATCTTCTCGTCGACCTTCTGAACCAGCTTCTTCAGCGTGACTCCGAAGGCGCTGAACTCCGAGAGGTCGGGCCAGAGGAGCAGCAACACGAAGATGACGGCTGCGAGTACTCCGGCGCTCGTGAGGTCTGGACCCGAACAGGTGCGGGTGAGTCCTTCCTTCTCCGATTCGACGACCTCGCAGACCTGGAACCATCCCGCGAGAGAGAAGTACACGGCGGCCCCGACGATGACCAGGACGAGGATGTACCGGATGAGTCGTCCGCCCGGACTCGTCAGCCCGTCGTGGAGCTTCTCGAGTGTCGTCCGTTCGCCTTTGGGTGGCACTGCGGGCGGAGCATCGTTGGGGGTCATGGCCCTCATGGTGGCAGAGCGCGGGGTGCCCGGGTAGACCTTTTCCGGGCACGTTCACTCCCCGTCAGCCCGCGGTGGTCGGATGTGGCTGTGCCTGAGTCCGCCCCTCCGCGAACCGCGCCTGCGCCCGGTCCTGACGCTTCCCGACCTCGACGAGCTCCGTCGCCTTCGGCAGCCCCATCGGCTTCGTCGAGACGTACACGCTCTCGGCGGTGTCGACGCGGAAGGTCTCGTGCCAGATTCCCACCGCACCCGGAGCCTTGCGGGCTGCGCGGTTGAAGGCGGTCCAGGCGGGGCGGTGTTCTTGGTTCGGGCTGGACGCGTAGGCGTAGAGCTTGTCGACGGAGGACCAGTACTGCACGACGTAGGGTCCGCCCGAGCCGAAGAGCAGGTGGTAACCGAGCATGCCCGAGTCGGGGTCGGTGCTGAGTTCGCGCAGCATCCCCGGCATGGCGAAGAAGGTCGGCATCCACAGGTCGGGGCGCCACCAGCGGTTGATCTGCATCCCGATGTGGAACACGACGAGCTCGCCCTCGTGGCGGTGGGTCATGCGGCCCGTGATGACTTTCGACATGATGACTCCTTCGTTGGATAGCGACACTATCCATAATGGATAGCGCTACTATCGAAGTCAAGAGGTGGCCATGAGAATTTCCGAACTGTCAGCCCAGACCGGTGTGACCGTGCCGACGATCAAGTACTACCTGCGCGAAGGGTTGCTGCCCGAGGGAGAGCGCAGTGCGCCGACTCAGGCCGCGTACAGCGAGAAGCACGTGGAGCGGCTGCGGGTGATCCGGGCGCTGCTCGATGCGGGGGTGAGCATCGCCGAGACGCGGCGGGTGCTGGCCGCGCTCGATGAGCCGCCGGAGAACGCGCACAACCTGCTCGGGATGGCGCATGCGGCGATCACTCCGCCGGTGGATGAGTCTTTGGATCTGACGGACGCTGAGACTCTTGTGGCAGGGCTCGGGTGGAAGCCGGGGATGTGCGACGAGGCGGTGCTGCATGCGGTCGCGCGGGCGCTGCAGGGGTTGGAGCGCGTCGGGTTCACCGTTCCGGATGCGGCGATGGCGGAGTACCTCGCGAGCATGCGGCGGATTGCGGATGCGGAGATCGCGGGGGTGCCGGGGGAGTCTGCGGAAGCTGCAGTGCGGTACGTGGTGTTGGGGTCGGTGCTGGTGGAGCCGTTGTTGTTGGCGCTACGGCGGGTGGCGCAGCAGGTTGCGTCGGGGGAGCGGTTTGGTCTCTCGTGATGCAAGGCGCCCGGCTGGCGCAGCTGAGCAACGAATCGACGCTCATCACCTCGCGGCGACACGCCATGGGTCACGCGGATGAGATCTCTGGAGACGCTGAGCCTCGGTCAGCTCCCGGCCGTATGAGTCTTCGAACCTCTCGCTCGCGCACCTTCGCGAAGAGCGCGACGCCGACAGCGGTGATGGCGGCAGGCGAGGGCTGATTCAAGCAGACGATCCAGCGAGTACGGGCGTTTCATCGCCGCACACACTTCAGGCGAAACATCGGCGCGTATCTTGTGATGGGTCCGAGCGGTTCGAGTAGCGTCATCATTATCCCTGGGCTCGGGAGCCATCTTGGCTGCAGCGCCTGGAAGATGAGTGTTTCCGATCGTCGGTAGGGAGAATCGAATGCCCAGCGTGCTACAAAGTCTCACAGAGCAGGAGCTTGTGGAAGCGTTGAGCGTTGTCGACGGCCGAAACGACATGTTTCCGCCACGGGATACTGACAAGGTTGCCGGGCGCATCGCGGCAGGTTTCGCGAGGGGGCTGCACGCTCGATTGCAGGATCGCAGTTACGTAGTCGAGCGGGCAGACTTCGTGCCCGTTCGGAAGTCCGGTCTGTTAACTCGACCGGCAGCCGTACTTCGGTTGCAAGACCGCGTCGTGTATGAGTCGCTCGTGGCGCGGATGCGTCCTCGGATTCAGAGGCGACTCCCACCATCAGATGTGGTCATCTGGCCAAGAGCAGACGGCACAAAACCCGATTGGAAGCAGCTTGAGACAGGGCCGCTAACGACGGGGGCGCCTTTTATCGTGCTCGCGGATGTTGCCGGATTCTACGAGTCGATCGATCACACTCGGCTTCGACGCGCACTGGCTGACGCCGGGATTGAAGTCGTCTTGATTGACACCGTTCTTGAGCTTCTCAAGCAACTGATGGGCGATGATCGGGGAATCCCACAAGGTCTTGGTACATCTGACTCGTTAGCGACTCTCTTTCTGGCCGCTGCAGATTTTCAGATGCTGGCCGCGGGCCTGACATTCGCGCGACACGGCGATGACTATCGAATTCTCGCGTCGACAGAGA
The DNA here is from genome assembly GCF_053543675.1 of Microbacterium umsixpiens. Classification (NCBI taxonomy): domain Bacteria; kingdom Bacillati; phylum Actinomycetota; class Actinomycetes; order Micrococcales; family Microbacteriaceae; genus Microbacterium; species Microbacterium umsixpiens. Next base: position 13,097 of record NZ_JBLVOH010000024.1, on the reverse strand, counting down.
GCGAAGCGGTACGAGCTGCACATCTCTTCGAGCAGGCGCTGCGAGACGACGCGTTGCTAGCAAATGCCCGCAAACTGCGAATCGTCAGCGCTTCTGGATACGCCGGCCACCTCCGGGATGTCGAGGACGCGTCCGTCGCCTTTCGCGAGAAAATGCAAGCAGCCCGCGTGGCGTCGCTTAGCGAGCTGACGCAGGAAGAGCTTGCCGACGTTGCGAGTCGATATGAAATCGATGAGGACGCGCAATGGAAATACTTCTACCACGGCGAGATGGACTTCGATGATTTCAAAAACGTCATCGCCCCGTTCCTGGAGCCGGCTGCAAAAGAGGTCCTTGAGGAACTGTTAGACGACGCGGTCTCCCCAGATCGCGAAATTTTACCTGAACTACGGCATGCCCGGATCTCATACTGCTTGAAGCGGCTCGCAGGGGTTCGGTCAACTCGCCCCTTGACCAGCGCGGCGTCGATTCTTCGGGACTTCCCTGACGAGACTGACGAAGTTTGTTCGTACCTACTCGCCGTTGCGCGGGAAGCTCCGGCACAGGTGGCGGCAATTTGCTGCGAAACGCTGGATGGGCTTGAGTACATGACAGATTGGCAGCGATCGTGGATCCTTCGCGTTGCTTCACGCGTCGCTGCGACAGAAGCAGATCGGCTCACTGCGATCGCGACCTCATACCTCAACGACCCTGGAGTGGGGTGGCTGTCAAAGGTTGAGGCCGCCCGAGTGCTAGCGGCCCTGGGTGCGCTTGAGGAGGGAGGTTTAAGACGCCTACACGCCCAGTGCTCACCTTGCTATCGAGCCGATTTTGTCGGCTTGGCGGCTGTATTTGCTACCCGACTCAGCTGGGCGACGACCTTCCTCGCCGGGATGCGTCACGATCACCTAAGCGGGACGATCAGCGCCGCGCTTATGGGTCGCGCCGGCACAGGCTAGCTGCGCGCCTAGGTCCGACGATCGCCCTTCGTCCTCAGAAACTCGTACAGCATTGCCGGCAGCGCCTTGCCCAGCTCCGCGAACAGGCCGATATCGCTGAGCATGTCGTCGACGAGCAATGGCGTCTCATCTCGCACCTCGACGACGGCTTTCGCAAACGCCTTCGGTAGTGCGGGCGACTCTGCGAACTGCTGCGGTGTGTTCACCTCAGCTTGCCGAGCGAGATCGTAGTCGACAGCCAGCTTGCCCAGGATGTGGTTCACCGTCAGATCGACCGCGCCGACACCATACTTGTCGCCGAACCGGTCATTGAGCTTACCGATGATCTCCTCGAGGGCGCTGCGGTGCTTTTCGTGGATCGCGCCGGAACCTATGGCCGTGATCGGGTCGAGTCCGGGGCCCTGTTCCAGGTTGAGCTTCAAGGCTTCACCGGGCGCGATGCTGTACTCGGTGAGCTGCACTTTCGAGATGTCTACAGGTTCCTCATATGTCGCGGTCGACAGTTGCGGCAGGATGCGCCGCAGGAAGTAGTGCCGCCGAGGCAAGTCCGTGTCCTCGAGGTTCCGCGCCTGCGAGATGAAGTCATAGAACTTCACGTACTGGCCCGCATCGCTCTTGAACAGTTTGAGCTCGTCTTGTTCGGCGGCATCCCCGCCGGTGACGGAGTTAAACCAGCGCTTCGAGAATCTATCGACCGCAGGTGCAGTCGCAGCGCTCACCGCGCTGTTCGCGTTGACTCCGCCGATAAGTGCCGCATCGAACGCCTGGGATACTTCGGCCAGCGTGTAGATCCCGGCACCATCAAGCTTCGTGACCAGGTCATATATCAGGTTCGGGTCCGTCGTCGCCGTCAGCGTCGCCTTGCGGTAGTAGTCCTTGAACGCATCCAAGATCTCGAGGGGCTCGTTCACGAAATCGAGCACGAACGTCTTGTCCTTGCCCGGGTACGTGCGATTGAGCCGCGACAGGGTCTGGACGGCCTGCACGCCGCCGAGCTTGCGATCGACATACATCGCCACCAGGCGAGGCTGATCGAAACCGGTCTGGAACTTCTCCGCGACAATCATCACGTTGTACGTCGAGGGCTTGAATGCTGCCGCCAGATCCGACGTCCATAGGCCCGGGTTCTGCGTCTTCTCCGTCAGCCCCTCACCGACATCTTCCGGGTCTTCAACCGTCCCTGAGAACGCGACGAGCGCCTTCACGCCCTGAATATGCGAGTTTGAGAGGTACGTGTCGAGGTACTTCTTCCAGCGCACGGCCTCCTTGCGGGAGCCCGTGACCACCATCGCCTTCGCCTTACCGTCTAGCAGCGGCTGCGCGAAAGCCCGGAAGTGATCGACGACGATCTTCGCCTTCTGGCTGATGTTCGTTGGGTGCAGCCTCACGTACTGCACGAGCGCCTTCACCGCTGTTGACTCGTCGACCTCGCCGGGCCCGTCATAGTCGGAGCCTGGATGCTGGAGTTGCCACGCGACTTTGTACGGCGTGTAGTTCTTCAGCACGTCGAGGATGAAGCCCTCGTCGATCGCCTGCTGCATCGAGTACAGGTCGAACGGCTCCGGGGTCTCTGCACCATCGGGGATCTGGCCGAACAGTTCCAGCGTCTTCGGCTTCGGGGTCGCGGTGAACGCGAAGTAGGAGATATTGGATGCGTTGGCGGTGACCTCCATAGCCCACTGGAGGTAGGCCTCCGAGTCGATCGGAGCTCCCTCAGCTACGGCAGCTTGTTCCTGCGGGGACAGCACTTTCGTGAGCGCGCCCGCCGTCGAGCCGGTCTGCGACGAGTGCGCCTCGTCCGCGATGACCGCGAACCGGCGGCCCTGTAGCTCCGGCTTTGTCTGGATCGCAGTGATCAGCGCCTCGAACGTCTGGATTGTGACGATCACGATCTGTTTGCCGCCCGACAGTGCGGCTGCGAGTTCAGTCGACTTCGATTCTCCGCTCTCGCGGGTGATCGACTGCACCACGCCGGCATGCTTCTCGAACTGGCCGATCGCGTCTTGCAGTTGTTTATCGAGCACTGTGCGATCAGTCACGACCACAACTGTGTCGAAGACTTTCTCGTTCTGCTCGTCGTGCAGCTGTGACAGCCGGTGAGCGAGCCACGCGATCGAGTTCGTCTTCCCCGAGCCGGCAGAGTGCTGCACGAGATAGCGACTACCCGCACCCTCGGAACGCGAAGCATCCGCGAGCCTATTGACCGCCCGCCACTGGTGGTAGCGCGGGAACAGGATCTTCTCACTGCGCGTCTTCTTGCCCGTGTCGGGATCGACGTTGACCTCGACTTGCAAGTGGACGAACGACCCGAGCACCTGCAGCCAGGCATCCCGCTGAAGCAGCTCTTCCCAGAAGTACGAGGATGCCGAGCCCGCGGGGTTCGGCGGGTTGCCCGCACCCTGGTCGTAACCCTGATTGAACGGAAGGAAGCGACTGCCTGCGCCGGCGAGCTTAGTCGTCATCTGCACCTCGTTGTTCGAGACGACGAAGTGCACGAGCGACCGCTTCGCGAACGCGAACAACGGCTCCCCGGCCGGGTTGCGGTCAAACCGGTACTGGGTGACCGCATTGCTGATCGGCTGAGTAAAATCCGTCTTCAGTTCGACCGTGGCGACCGGGATGCCGTTGACGAAGAGCACCAGGTCGAGCGCCTTGTTCGGATGCTTCGACGAATAGTGCACCTGCCGCATGACACGCACGCGCATCTTCGCGTAGTCGGCGACCGTATCGGGGTTGTTCGATGTCACCGGGCGGAACTGCGCCATCTGGAACTTCACCGCGCCACCATGCAGCGGCACCATCGAGAAACCCTCATGAAGGATACGGATCGTGCCACCGTTCTTCATCGGGTCGTTGTCTAGTGATTTCGCGAGGCGGGTGAGGATGCTGCGGGATGCCGCTTCGCGCTGCGCCACGGTATCGTCGGGGCGCACGACCTTGGCAAAATCGATCGGCTGGGTCTCCGCGAGCCAGCCGAAAACATCGTCCGGGAAGAGCGCAAGTTCGCGGTCATATCCGGCATCGGTCGGAGAGTAAAGCCAACCATTGCCGGTAAGGTGCCTCGCAATCTCGGCCTCTAGAACCGCCTCCAGATGTGCGCCATACACCCCGCTCATGCCGCCCCCCTCACATCGACCTTCCCCGTCACCGCAGCTGAGATCAGCGCGGCGCGACGTTCCTTCGAGAGGGCGATCAGCCGCTCCGCTGTTCCGATCGCCGACTCGATCTGCGACTCGCGTTCGCGAACTTTCCGAACGATTTGCGCTTGGACTTGCAACGGCGGGACAACGACGGGAGCAGATTTGATACTTGCCTCAAGGTGCAGATGGAGAGCACCAGTCGCGCGACTCGTCAGTTGGTGGTATCCGAACCGCGAGCTCAAGTACGCTCCAAGGAACTGCGGGTCGATGATACGTCGGTTCACGCGTGCGATCTGGAGCGCGTGACAACTCGCCTCCCCGAAGCCGGGAGGCACGACAGCAACTTTTCCGATGTCGCCAGTCTGCACAATTAGGACATCTCCCTCACGAAGGTGGATCCTCGGTCGCTCATCATGCCACTTGCGGGTCACAAAGAACTGCCGTCGAAGGAAGTCGATCTTGCCCTTCTTGATGTGGGTTCCTTGGATGTAGCGGATGCCGTCATCGACGAGAATGTCGCGGGTCGGTCCCACGTACCCGTTCGTGAGTTGAAGGAGCAGAGAACCGAGCGAGATGATGCGCCAGGATTCGGGCAGTGGATGCTCGCGTGAGATTGCCAAATCATCTGGCTCAGCAAACCCTAGCTCTGCCATCACGCCATCCACCACCGCACCTAGTCGCTCGGTTAGGAGAGCAATGAGCTCCTCGTTCTTCGCGATGAACGCGTCGATCTGCGCCGTCTCCCGGTCCAGATAGTCCGCGATTGCACGCTGCTCTTCAACGGGCGGTCTTGGCACCTGAATGGACCCTATGTGCTGGAGATTTAGCCCGTCGCGAAGGTCACCGCCAGCGAGCCCGCGGATGTTCAGGTAGTTGGACGTGAGCCAGTACTGAAGAAAGCGGTAGTCAAGCGAGGCTCCTGGGACGATGGCTGCCAGCGACTGATTCAGTGTGCTATCGATTTCGAGGCGCGCAGCCATCCCCTTCGTCTTGCCCTGTCCCGCAAGAGCCACAAGAACGGCCCCCTTTGGGGCCCATCGCGTCGCTCCGTTGGCCAAGGCTTCCCGAGCGATGAGCTCCGACGGCGTCGAAATTGCCCAGTCGTTCACCGACCCGGAGTTCAGCCATGGAACTGTGCCGTCAGACCAGTAATCGGCGTTCTTTCGGTCAGGGGTGCCGCCGGCAAAGATCCTTGCCAGCATTTTCAGGTTGACGACATCCCATGTGGGTGGAATATCCGGCGCCCATTTGAGCATCGCTCGGGAGAGCCCGTCGCTCACCGCTCGACCTCGGCGAGCATCGCCCGGAGTTGGTCCATGACCGCCTCGAGATCCCGATCGATTTCGTCGAGCGACCGGGGCGGCACGTACTGGTAGAAGTGACGGGTGAAGGGAATCTCCGCGCCCCCCTTAGTCTTGGCGTGATCGATCCAGGCATCCGGAGCGTACGGCAGCACCTCACGCCGAATGTACTCGTCGACGTCTTTTTCCCACGGCACGTTCTCGGCGTTCCGTATCGAAGCATCCGGCTCAGGGTTTCCCTTAGTATCCAGGCACGCGTCGGCGGTGTCGTCCTGCTCGCTGAGCGCAGAGGTGACGGTCTTCAGCAGCGGCCCGGTGATCGTGATGCCCACGGCCTTCGCGGCATCCTTCAGCGACTTGTGGAACTCGACTCGGTTCTTCCACACGGTGTCTTCACCAAGAGATTCCAGCACGCGGCGCAGCGCCGAGGCATCCGCCTCGCTCAACTTCTGCCCCGCCTTCGCCGCGAACACGGCGTCGATGCGCTCCGGGGTAGCCTGCCAATTGAGCTTCAGTGGACGCTCGACGGTGATGGTTCGATAGAGGAATTCCTCGTTGCGGAAGAGCTTCGAGTGCTCGGACTCCTCAAATCCGGCGTACAAGCCGACGATCGTCTCGATGTTCTTCGGCGACAGCTCGTTGCGCTTCGAGCCGAGACCCTTACGGAGTTTGGTGAACATTTCACGCCCGTCGATGAGCTGCACACGGCCCTTGCGCTCGTCGGTCTTGCGGTTGCTGAGCACCCAGATGTATGTGGAGATGCCGGTGTTATAGAACATGTCCTTCGGCAGTCCGATGATCGCCTCGACGAGGTCGTTGTCGAGCAGCCACTTGCGGATGTTCGATTCGCCTCCGCCCGCGCCACCGGAGAACAGCGGAGATCCGTTGAGGACGATCGCGACGCGCGATCCGCCGTCCTCCTTCTTACGCATTTTCGACACCAGGTGCAGGAGGAAGAGCATCGCGCCGTCGCTCACTGCCGGCGTCCCGGGACCGAAGCGCCCGTTGAAGCCGAGCTTGGCGTGTTCGTCATCGACGTAGGCGCGCTGGTCTTTCCAGTCGACGCCGAATGGTGGGTTGGAGAGCCCATAGTCGAACTTCTTGTCATCGAAGGCGTCTTCGGTGAGGGTGTCGCCGAGGGCGATGTTGTCGACGTCCTGGCCCTTGATGACCATGTCTGCCTTGCAGATTGCATAAGAGGCGTCGTTGTAGTCCTGCCCGTAGAGGCTGAGCTGGATGCCCGGGTTCATGCGGCGCAGGTACTCGTCGGCGACCGAAAGCATTCCGCCCGTCCCGGCGGTCGGGTCGTAGATCGAGCGGACTACGCCCGGCTTCGAGAGCGCATCGTCGTCGAGCGCGAACAGCAGCTGCACCATGAGGGCGATGACTTCGCGCGGCGTGTAGTGATCGCCCGCGGTCTCGTTCGAGCGCTCGTTCGCCCACCGGATGAGCTCCTCGAACACCAGACCCATCTGGATGTTGCTGACGACCTTCGGGTGGAAATCGGCCTGCGCAAACTTCTCCGTCACTGCGTAGAGCTTGTTCTTCTCTGCCAGCTTGTTGAGCGTTTTATCGAACTCGAAACGCTCGAAGATATCCCGCACATTCTCCGAGAACCCCGCGAGATAGGCCGACAGGTTCGCGCGAAGATCCTGCGGATCAGCGACGAGTTTCGCGAAGTCGAACGGGCTGGTGTTGTAGAACTGGTGGCCCGCAGCCTCGGTGAGTCGGAGCTGCCGCAGCATGTCGGGCATCGAGTCCGTCGCCTTCGCGACGTTCAACACCTTCGGCTTGGTCTCTGCGAGCACCGCATCCAGACGCCGCAGCACCGTGAACGGCAACACCACGGATCCGTACTCAGCCGGCTTGAACGGTCCGCGCAGTGACTCCGCGATGTTCCAGATGAAGTTGACGTGGTTCACCACTGAAGAGACTCCTGCACGTTCATTGCCCTGCACGGAGCCGACGGGCCCACGCGCTTCTCATCTTCTCTCACGAACGGTCAATCTTCGGCGCTGTCCGACACAACGAGCACGCTCGTGAGGGGGATCTCGGCGCGCCACCGCTGCGGCAGCTTGTCGTAGTTCTCGAGCACCATCGTCACGAGATCCTCCCCGGTGAGCAGTCGAAGTCCGGGGCGCTGCCGCTCGATGGCCAGGGCATCGCGGGTGTAGGAGCCGAGGGTGACGAAGAGCGACAGCTCACCGAGCCCCTGGGTGCCGATGAGTTGCTGAACCTCGGGCGAGCCGATCGTGCCGGTGTGATGCTTGCACTGCACCTTGATGAGGGGCGGTTCAACGCCGAGCGGATCACGATGTGCGATCACGTCGACACCGCCATCCTGCGAGTACTGCGTCACGCGAGCCTGGTAGCCCAAGGCGCGGAGAAGCGCCGCCGTGAAGTCCTCGAACTCCTGGTGCGAGAGTCGCTTGTGGAGTGCTTCAAGAACGAAGTCCCGCGTGTGGCGTTCAATGCGCGATGCCCGCGGCTCGTCATCGGTGTCGTCCGCAGTCTCCGATTCGATGACCTTCTTTTCGACAGCTTCGGACACCTGCTCGACCGAGCTCCCGGCGCTGCTCAACGCGGCCAGGAACTCGTCGGTGTGATTCCGGACGCGGAAGACCGCAAGCACGGACCCGATCTCGTAGAGCGCCGACTGGGTGAACACAGTCCGAGGCAGACCGAGCTGCTTCCACTCGACCCTGTGCCGGTGGCGATGGACGGGAGCGCTGGCCTCGAAGTAGTAAGGACTCGTGACAATGCCGATGTTGATGGTCGAGTTCGGTCGGTAGGGAGCCACGATGACGTCGCCGACCTGCATGTCGTCCCGGAACCGTACGAGAGTTCCCGCTTGTCCCGCGATAGAACGCGGTTTGGCGTCGGGGTTGAGCTCGCTCAGCTTGGATTTGAGCCCCTCGCGTCCACCGGGGATGTCAGACAGCGAGTCGAGTTCGTCCCACCCAATACTGATGAACCCCTCGTCAGTCAGCTCGTTAGTGAGCGCGTTGTTGTGGACGCCCCAGACATTCATTCGATCGCTCCTGGATATTGTTCATGGTCTCCGCCTCATCATGCCGCATACGCGGTGACGGCTCCTCGTCCGCCCTATTGCGGTGCTCTACGCACGTACGCAGGGTCAGACACGCAAGATTCTGATGTGCCGCACGGATAGCCGGGGTTCGCTCGCGAAGCGCTGCGTCGACCGGCCGTACCCTCGTCGCGTGCCCATTGGAACTGTCGCTGATGTCGTTGCCGCACTGACCGCAATACTCGCTCTCTTCGCAGCGATCGCCGCCGCAAAGCAGGCGAAGAAGCTCTACGTCGTTGAAGTCGAGCGCGACGAAGACGCCGCTGCGCGCAAGCGGCAGAGTCAGGCGACAAAAGTCTTCGCGTGGGTGGCGGCCCGCATCGGTTCAGAGACTACCTACGGGGTGGTCGTCGTCAACTCCTCTGACCAAGCGATCTATGACGTCCAGGTTCGAGTCGCAGACGCGCACGGTGCCGAGCGAACGCCGGTCACTCTTACGACCCTGCCGCCAGGTTCCTACTACCTGGGCGAGCGATCGGATTCGTTTGGCTGGGAGTTTGCGTCCGGGTTGGACTCGTTCGAAGAGGAGATCCGTCCGATTACGAAGTCGCGCAACCGGCTTGTGACCGGCATGCGCTTCCGCGACAGCGCCAACTTGGTGTGGGCACGAGACGAGCAGGGACTGCTCACCGCCTGTTAGCGTGCTCGTGGAGGTCGAGGATGGGCGAGCATCGTGTGATCGAGGTTGTCGCAGCGGTCATCGAGCGCGACGGCATGATCCTCGCCTGCCGTCGCCGGCCGGAGAAGGCGGCAGGGGGGAAATGGGAGTTCCCCGGTGGCAAGGTGGAGCCGGGAGAGGCTCCGGCGGAAGCTCTGATCCGGGAGATACAAGAAGAGCTTCAGATCTCAATCCGCGTCGACGGAGTGTTCCGCACAGACGATACGGCTGTTGGCGACAACGTCATCCGTCTCACGTGCATGCGTGCCCGGGTGCTTGGACCCGCGCCGACGCAAAGCTCCGACCACGACAGCCTTCGCTGGTTGCCGCCGTCCGAGTTGGCGGCACTCGACTGGGCGGCGCCCGATCTGCCCGCCGTCGCTGAACTTGCAGACCCGACGCTTATTGAATGATCTTGAAGCCGTCGTCGTCGCGCACAGCCAACACGATCCCAAGCTCCGATATCAGGGACATGAGGTGAGCCACAGGCTGGCCCGGGAGCAGAATCACGGGAACAGCCGTGTGCCCGGACTCGCGTGCGAGGCGGGCGTAATCAAGAACCTGTCCGATCGCCGTGCGCACAAACTCCCGGGCTGACGATTTTTTCGCCTCGACGATCCAACCAGACTCTTTTATGTAGAGGTCTGGTTCGAGCTTCGCCCCGGCCGATTGAAGCTGTAGCCGTAGGGGAGTGTGCCCTTCACGACCAACCCACTCGCCGAAGTCGCGCTGAAGCTCGAACTCGATGCGAGACACGACGCGCTCTCCCGGTGGTGCAGGCGCTTCGACGACGAATGGCGAGAAATCTGGCGGTGTCCATACGGAAGTACGGGCGACGTCCGTCGGGGGAGCAGACAAAGGCTCGAGCGCTCCAATGTCGGCGTCGACGGGGATTAGATTAAAGATGATTCCCTTGCGGAATTTCTTCTTGGTGTCGAGTATGCGCTTGGTAGTGAACACCGGCACGCCAGTCGTGAACTCTCCCGCGTAGGTCACGGATGTGCCGTTCTTCGTGAAGAGGCGAATCGGACGGTTCCTCTCGACCGAGTCTCGAATTGCGCCATTTCCGTTCTTGAAGTGCTGGTCTCCGACCTGCCCTTGCCCGGTGTAGGCGAAAGATCCATCTGATTGGAGGCCCTCGAACGCGTCGTAGCCGTGCCTTGCTCCGCTCTGGGGGCTGGAGATGGCGAGAATGTCTCGTATGGACTTCGGCGTAATAATGCCACTACGCTGTTGTCCTCCATACGCACTATGAAGGTCTTGCCGGAGCACGGTATCGCCAACTTCGAGCGTCCAGATGCGCGGCTCCACTGTGTACCCGAAAAGCCGTGTGCGGACTGCGGTCGTCCGTTCGTCGTCAAGCTGACCTTTGGGTTCGTGCTCGTCGAGGGGCGACAGGATCTCGCGGATGAGCCGCTGAGGAACATTCAACTCAAGTGACAGCTGCGCAATGGACCGGCCCACGCGATGCAGCATACCGATATACCGAACGGCCGTTCGGCGCTGCTTTGAGGTTTACGTGCGAATGACGGTCGTTGCCTTACCTCGCTACTCGAACCCACCCGTCAACCGCCCGCGCATCCGCGAACTGCTCTCATTCATCCCGACGATCTCCACGGTCTTCCCCAACGCCTGATACTTCGTCTCGATCGCATCCAACGCGGCAACGGTCGACGCATCCCAGATATGCGATCCGGACAGATCCACAACGACCCGCTCCGGATCGTCTGAGTACGAGAACAACGTCGTCAGGTCGTTGCTCGACGCGAAGAATAGCTCCCCCTCCACGACGTACGTCACGACGTCTCCCGCCTCACCGAGAACCCGAGTCACTGTCACGAAGTGCGCCACCCGCCGCACGAACAGCACCGACGCGACCAGCACCCCACCGACCACTCCAACCGCGAGGTTGTGCGTCAGCAAGACAAGAACAACCGTCGCGACCATCACGAACGTCTCGCTCTTCGGCATCCGCTTCAACGTCGACGGACGCACGCTGTGCCAGTCGAACGCCCCGATCGCGACCATGATCATCACGGCCACGAGAGCGGCCATCGGGATCGTCCCCACGAAGTCGCCGAACACGACGACCAGCAGGAACAGGAAGATCCCGGCGCAGAACGTCGAGATGCGGGTCCGCGCTCCTGAGGCCTTCACGTTGATCATGGTCTGACCGATCACGGCGCAGCCGCCCATGCCGCCGAAGATCCCCGACAGCACGTTCGAGACGCCCTGCCCCCACGCCTCACGACTCTTGCGCGAGTGGGTGTCGGTGATCTCGTCGACGAGCTTCGCGGTGAGCAGCGACTCCATCAGCCCGACCAGCGCGACCCCGAGCGCAAACGGCGCGATGATCGTGAACGTCTCCCACGTGAGCGGAACGTTCGGGATGAACAGCTCGGGCAGGCTCTTCGGCAGCTCGCCCTGGTCGCCGACGGTGGGCACGGTGATGCCGAACGCGAGCACGACACCCGTCACGATGACGACCGACACGAGCGGCGCCGGCACGATCTTGGTGATCTTCGGCATCAGGATCATCACGACGATCCCGAGCGCCACCAGCGGATACACCAGCCACGGCACGTCGACCAGCTGCGGATACTGCGAGCTGAACACGAAGATCGCCAGCGCGTTCACGAACCCGACCATGACGCTGCGGGGGATGAACCGCATCAGCTTCGCGACGCCGATCACCCCAAGGATCACCTGGAAGATGCCGGCGAGGATGACCGTCGCGATGAAGTAGTCGAGCCCATAGGTCGGCGCGACGGGCGCGATCACGAGCGCGACGGCTCCGGTCGCCGCGGTCACCATCGCCGGACGCCCGCCGAGGAACGCGATCGACACCGCCATGATGAACGACGAGAACAGCCCCACCTTCGGGTCGACCCCCGCAATCACCGAGAACGCGATCGCCTCGGGGATCAGCGCGAGCCCCACGACGAGCCCGGCCAGCACCTCGCGGGTCAGCATCCGCGGATTCTTCAGCGCCTGAAGCACCGAGGGATTCGCCCGGTACCGGGCACGATCGTCGATCGTCGTTGCAGACATGGATGCTCCAGGGGAAGGCGCCTCGAGATGAGGCAGACGTTCCAGCGTAGAGCGGATGCTGCGGACGCGGAGCCTGCTCAGGGCAGCGTCGCCAGTCGCCGGAGTCAGTCGTGGCGACTGGCTGCCCCGTCCGGGTCAGTCGCAGGCGATCCCGTCCCCGTCGCGGTCGAGGTCGTACACATCCGGTCCGACAACCTGCAGCGGACCGCGAGCGTACGCCGGACCATTGCCGCTGCCACCCTCGCAGTCCACGTCTGACGCGATCGGAACGCACACGCCGGCGTAGCTCGGGTGGCAGTCGTTGGCCGGTTGGACGAGGGGGACCGGTGCGGGAGCGGGCGGCCGCGTGCCGTTCGAGGTGACCTCGTTCACCGGAGCGACGGTGACTGCTTCGCTGACCGACTCGCGCGCGACCTCCACTCCGTCGACGTAGGTCACTCGGTACGTGGTGACTTTGGTTCCGTCGGCACCGGTCGTGACAGCGGTCTTGCCGACATCCAACTGCGGGTCGTCGACAGTCGTCTGCTCGAAGGGAACGACCGTCGTCACGTCGACTTCCTCGAATGTCGTCGGCTTCGGAGAGGGCGTCGGCTTCTCTGTCGGAGTTGAGACGAAAGGCTTGGCCTCGGTCGACGCGGACTCGGAGGCGGCGGGGTTCGACCCTGGTCCGCCGAGTGCGGCATTCGCTCCTGAACCTATGAACATGAGCACGAAGGCGATCCCGAGCGCGGCCCAGGCGGCACCGCGGGAGCGTACGCGAAACAGTTGGGCCGAGCCCCGAACGAGCGCATAGATCGCGATGAAGAACAAGAACAGCCCCGCGAACATCACGATCACACCGAAGCTGCGAGTGAGCAACGTCACCGCCAGGATCACGGCGCCGACGATGATGATGACCGTCATCCGCGGCGACTTCGCTTC
>NZ_JBLVOH010000023.1:75133-76625 GCF_053543675.1 Microbacterium umsixpiens | reverse complement strand
CCTTCTCCTTCTCCGGACGCCCCTCACCCCACCGGAAGATACCGGCTCAGGTGCTCGAACGGCGGCTGAGACGACAGGTGCGACACGGCCGCGGATCCCACCGCACAAGCGGCGGCCAGTGCATCGGCCGGTGCGTGCCCGGCGCGCAGGGCGAGCACGAGCGCCGCGCAGAACGCGTCACCGGCACCGACGGTGTTGACGGCCTCGGCGGGGACGCCGTCGGCTCGGGCGATCTCCTCGCCACGGCGATACAGCGCAGCGCCGGCCGCGCCGTAGGTGACCGCGACGAGCTCCGCCTCTGCCAGCTCGGGCATGAGCTCGCGCTCGGTCTCGTTCACGATGAACAGGTCGACCCGGCGCAGCAGAGCCTCGGGCAACGGCTGGGCGGGCGCGGCGTTGAGCGCGATGAATCCCTCCGCCGAGGCGACGACCTCTTCGACCACCGCGAGCGCGATCTCCAGCTGCATGAGCACGGCCTCGTCTGAGCCGAAGGTCACGCCGTCCAGCGAGACGTGGTCGTTGGCACCGGGGCAGACCGCGATCTGGTTCTCGGCATCAGCATCGACGACGATGAGCGCGGTGCCGGTGGCGTCATCCACGGTGCGCAGGTCGCTGACATCGACGCCGGCCCGCTTCATCTCCTGCCGGGTCCAGGAGCCGTCGGCATCGTCACCGACGGCGCCGACCATCCGGACGTTTCCGCCCAACTTCGCGGCGGCGACAGCCTGGTTCGCGCCCTTGCCACCCAGGTCGCGGGAGAGCCGCCCGCCCGCCACGGTCTCCCCGGCAGTGGGGAGTCGTTCGACGAACGCGGTGACGTCGACGTTCGCGCTGCCGACGACGACGACGGACGGAAGAGCAGGAGAGGTCATGGCAGCAGCTTTCGGATCGAGCGGAGGCATCGGAACGCGGAGATCGCGGTCGACTTGACGTTCATGATAGAAAGTGTAAACGTTTACGCACGCACATCTGCAAAGGAGCACCATGACAATTCCCGTCCTTCTCGACTGCGATCCCGGCCACGACGACGTCTTCGCCATCTGGCTCGCGGCCGGAAACGACGCCATCGACCTGCGCGGTGTGACGACGGTGGGCGGCAACGGCTACCTCGAGCACACCACCCGGAATGCGCGGATCGCACTCACCGTCGCCGGCATGACGGACGTGCCGGTCGCCGCCGGTGCCGACAAGCCCCTCGTCCGTGAACTCACCCCCGGCGCGTGGATCCACGGCGAGAACGCGCTCGGCGGACCGGTCCTCCCCGAGCCGACCGTGCCCCTCGACCCGCGCCACGCCGTGCAGTTCCTCGCCGACACCCTCGCCGCCTCGCCGGAGCCGATCACCGTGATCCCCACCGGCCCGCTCACCAACATCGCGCTCCTCCTGCAGCAGCATCCGGAGGTCATCCCCCAGATCAAGGAGATCATCTGGATGGGCGGCTCGACCGGCCGCGGCAATGTCGGCGCGTATCCGGAGTTCAACGCCTGGGCAG
>NZ_JBLVOH010000023.1:74695-75113 GCF_053543675.1 Microbacterium umsixpiens | reverse complement strand
AGATCCCGAGGCCGCGGCCGTGGTGTTCGCATCCGGCGTTCCGCTCACCATGGTCGGGCTCAACATCTCCCACCAGGCGCTGATCACCGAAGACGTCATCCAGCGCATCGGCGCGGTCGGCAACGAGACCTCGGCATTCGGGGTGGAGCTGCTGCGCTTCTTCTGCAGCACCTACGAGAAGGCCGAGGGGATGCCGGAAGGACCGCTGCACGATCCCATCACCGTCGCCATCGCGATCGACCGGGCCGTCGCGTCGATCCAGCGCTGCCACGTCGACATCGAGACGACCGGCGAGTTCACGGCCGGTGCGACCTGCGTCGACCTGCACGACATGCTGGGCAAGGAGCCGAACACCGACGTCGCGATCACCCTCGACGTGCCGAAGTTCTGGGATCTGGTGACGGATGCTGTCGCGGCG
>NZ_JBLVOH010000023.1:73322-74663 GCF_053543675.1 Microbacterium umsixpiens | reverse complement strand
GCGGCGCGACGGGGGTCGTCGACTCGGCCACGCGCAGACTCGGTGCCAGACGGCTGAGGATGTACGGGGCGTCGGGATCCTCCATCCGCCGCACCAGCGCCTCCGTCGCCTCGCGGGCCAGCTCGTCGAACGGCTGCACCACGGTCGTCAGCCGCGGCTCGCAGACATCCGCGAGCATCGTGCCGTCGAACCCGGTGACCTGCACGTCGGACGGGACACTCCGCCCCGCACGTTT
Organism: Microbacterium umsixpiens; assembly: GCF_053543675.1. NCBI lineage: Bacteria > Bacillati > Actinomycetota > Actinomycetes > Micrococcales > Microbacteriaceae > Microbacterium > Microbacterium umsixpiens. Next base: position 74,428 of record NZ_JBLVOH010000023.1, on the reverse strand, counting down.
CAGCGCCGCGATCGCGCCGGCCGCGACGAGGTCGTCTCCGGCGATGATCGCATCGGGAAGCGGACCGCGGGCCAGCAGCGCTTCCGCGGCGCTCTCGCCGAACGACAGCAGGTATTCGCCGAAGATGTTCTCCTCCTGCGGCAGAGCCCGGGTGCGCACCGTCGCCTCGAAGGCGGCCCGCCTCTCACGACCGACCGAGGTGATGTCGTTGCCCGAGACGAGGACGACCCGCTTCGCGCCGCGGGAGGTCACGTGCTCGACGGCGAGGTCGATCCCGGCGTCGTTGTCGACCCCGACGAAGTCGGCCGGAAGATCGAGCACGCGCCGGTCGAGCTGCACGAGCGGAACTCTCAGCGCGGTGTCGGCGACCGCCTCGAACGAGAGCTCGGCGTCGGACGGCACCACGAAGATGCCCTCCACGCGCCGTTCGACCAGCATGCGCAGACGATCGCGTTCCCGGTCGACGTCTCCGTGCGAATCCGCGATGACGAGGTCGAACCCGCGGCGCTGCAGATGGTCCTCGAGGCGGTGTATGAGCTCACCGTAGAAGGGGTTGCTGATGACGGGGACGATCACGCCGATGGTGGCGCCTGTGCCGGCGCGCAGACCGCGTCCGATGAGGTTGACCCGGTAGCCCAGCTGCTCGGCCACCTGCGCGACATGCTCGGCCGTGCGTCCCGACACGCGGTCCTTGCCGTTGAGGGCCCGCGAGACCGTCGCGATGGACACGCCGGCGGCGGCCGCGACCTCGTGCAGCGTGACGGACGCCTTCTTCATCACGACCCTCATCCCCGGTGCCGACGGCACCACGACTCAAAGATATGGCGTGCGTAAAGGATTACGCACGCGAACACCCGACGACTCGACACGAAGAAGTGAGCAATGAACAACCAGACCGATGCGGTTCGTACCCGCTCCAGCGTGGTTTCGCTGATGATCGCACTCCTCGCGGCATGCCTCGCGTTCCAACTCAACGCCAGCATGCTGAGCCCGGCCCTGGTCACGATGGAGCGTGAGCTCGACGCGACCGCCACCGAGATCGCGTCGACCCAGACCGTCTTCTTCACGGCTGCCGCGCTGTTCACTCTCTTCCTCCCCCGTCTCGG
>NZ_JBLVOH010000023.1:68991-73302 GCF_053543675.1 Microbacterium umsixpiens | reverse complement strand
GGTCGCCGACGGGTTCTCGTCGGGATGCTCGTCGTGATGGCGGTCGGCTGCGTCGTCGCGGCGCTCGCCACCAACGTCCCGATGCTCTTCATCGGCCGTCTCATTCAGGGAGTCTCGGGCCCGGTCGTTCCGCTGTGCCTGATCATGCTGCGCGCGGCCGTCGCGGATCCGAAGGTCTACGGCACCCTGCTCGGCGTCGTGACCGCGGTCAACGGAGGGATCGCCGGGGGCGACGCTCTGCTCGGCGGGTATCTGGCGACCAACCACGGCTTCGCCTCGATCTTCTGGACCATGGGCGGTGTCGCCGTCGGTGCGGCTCTCGTCGTGCGCTTCCTCGCCCCCGAGACGATGGCCGAAGACCGTCCGCGGATGGACTGGTGGGGCTCGCTGCTGCTGGTCGTCTCCGTCGGCTCGATGCTCGTCGCCCTGAACGAGCTCGGGAAGCTCGCGGCGGCGGACCTGATCCTCGTGATCGTCCTCGCGGTGGTCGCCGTCGTCTCGTTCGTCTCCTTCTGGAAGCTCGAGGGCAGGCTCGATCATCCGCTCGTCTCGATCCCCCAGCTGAAGCAGCGCGCCACCTGGGCGTTGAGCGCCACCTCACTCCTCACCCTCTCCGGGATCTTCGCGATCATGAACGGCGTGGTGCCGGCCCTCGCGCAGGACTCCGCGATGAACCTCGGGATGAGTGCGGAGGAGGTCTCGCTGTGGATCCTCATGCCCTACGCCCTCGCCGGCCTGCTGATGGGTCCGCTCAGCGGAAGACTCGCCGCCACGGTCGGGTACCGGACGATGCTGCGGATCGGCCTCGGCGGCACCATCGTGGTGCTCGGGCTCATGGTCGCCAACGTCGAGACCGCCTCCCGTCTCGTGCTCCTGCTGCTCTCCGTCGCCGTCGGCATCACCTACGCGGGAATCGGCAACATCATGCTCAACGGTCTGGGTGTCGTGCTCTCACCGAAGGAGCGCCCCGGGTCGCTTCCCGGGTTGAACACCGGTGCCATCAACCTCGGCGCCGGCCTGAGCTTCGTCGTCATCTACGCCGCCCAGACCTCGTTCGCCTCGGAGTCGGCGGGAGCGGGAGCGGGATACGTCGCCGCACTGGTCACCGGAGCCGTCGTGCTCGTCGGCGCTCTGGTCTTCTCGATGTTCATCCCGAGGCCCGTGCACGCCGAGCTGACGTGAGGCATCAGCCGGGGTGATTTTTCCCGGATCAGGTGCGGAAAAGGGGTGGGCGTGGTTGAATGTGCCCAGCCTCTCGGGGGAGGGAGCGGGTCCATAGGGGCGCGCCCCGCGAGTCCGCACGGACCTCGCCCGACACGAAGAGGTTCTGATGACCGACAAGTCCCGCAGCAGGCGCGCCCGGCAGAACCCGCACTCTCTGAGGAGCCGCTTCACGGCCGCGGCCGTCGCCCTCACCGTCGGTGTGCTCGGGGCGCTGAGTCCCCTGGCCGCTGCGCCAGCGCAGGCCGAGTCGAACGCGCCGAACACGGTGCTCATCGGCGAGAACATCTTCTATGTGTACGCCGCCGCCGGCGACGTCGTCACAGCGGAGTTCATCGTCAATGAACTCAATCCGACGCAGGGACAGACGTTCAGCCTGACCGATCCCTCGGGCGCCGTGCGCTGGACGTGCGACCTTCCTCCGGCCACTGCTGCGGAAACCACCTGCACCGTCCCGGCCGGCATGACCGGTCCCGACGGGGTGTGGCTCCTCGAGACGGACGGAATCGGGGCGGAGACACCGAACTGGCCGGCGGGTTCAGGAAACGACACGCGATGGGATATCACCGTGCTCTCCGGCGGCGCACCGATCGAAGGTCGAGTGTGGTCGAAGCAGTACCGCGCCTACAGCTCGTTCACTCCGGGATCGGGCACAGCCTTCCCCAACTCCGACCTCAGCTTCTGGGTCGTGTCGGAGAACGGCTCGCAGTACACCGTGGAGATGCCGGTGTTCAACGGTGGCGGCTGGAGCTTCAGCAGCGATGCGTTCGGGAACGTCATCGACCCCGCGCTCTGCACCCCGGCCTACCGATCGCTCGCGCAGACGAGTAACTCGCCCGAGCATCAGGGCCCCGGGCCGGAGTGCGGACCCGGGTACAACCTCTTCTTCGAAGCACCGTCAGCCGACCTTCCGGATTTCGCTTCGTCGGCCGATGGCGACGAGTTCGTCAATCCGGACTACGTCACGCCGAGCTTCGACGACACCACGTACACGCGAACCAACGCCCTTTCGCACGCCGGAGCGCTCTCTTACGACCTGAACAACTTCACGGGCAACTACGTCGTACGGGTCGACGTCGACGGCAACGGGTCGTACACGGACCCTCTGGATGTCACGCTCCCCCAATCGGGAACGGACGGCGCCGTGAGCGCTCCGTGGGACGGCCGGGACTCCGCTGGAACGCTCGTCGATGTCTGTACGACGGTGAACCTCGAGGTCGCCATCGAGAAGACGGACGAGATCCACTTCGTGCTCGGTGACGTCGAAGTTCTGCCCGGCGGCATTCGCATCACGCAGATCGTCGGGTCGAGCGCCGGAAACGACACCATCTATTGGGACGACACCGAGGTTCCGTTGTCGGGTGTGGGCCCCAAGTCCACGACGAGCACTCCGGTCGTCAATCTCGCCGGTCTCAGCAGCGCCGGCTTCATCCACGGGTGGGCATCCACCGGCACGAACCAGTGGGGGAACTTCGCGGCCATCGACAATTGGGCCTACGGTGACATCGACGTCAGCGCGCAGGCGTCTTCGCCCGGAAACTGCCTCACCTTGACGAAGACCTCCGACGCGACCGTCGACACCCGCCCGGGTGATGATGTGGAGTACACCGTCACCGCGACCAACACGGGTGAGGAACCGTACACCGCGGCGAACCCGGCGGTCGTCACCGATGACCTCACCGCCGTCCTCGACGACGCCACCTACAACGGTGACGCCACCGCGACGATGCCGGGGACCATCGCCTACGCGGCCCCCGATCTGACCTGGACCGGCCCGCTCGCGGTGGGTCAGAGCATGACGCTCACCTACACGGCGACGGTCGCAGCCGGAGGAGACGGCATCGCCCGGAACGTGGTGTTCAGCGGCACGCCGGATACCCCGACCCCGGCGTGCAACCCCCCGAACGGCGACGGGGTCGACCCCACCACCGGGATCGCCTGTGCCGAGGCGGAGTTCCTGCTGCCGAAGCTGTCGGTCACCAAGGCTGCCGACACGACCGAGCTCCCTGCGGACGGCGGCGTGGTCGAATACACGATCACGGCCACGAACACGGGGCCCGGCGCCTACACGGCCGCCGAGCCCGCCCGCGTGACCGACGACCTCAGCGCCGTTCTCGACGACGCGACCTTCGGAGGGATCACCTCGCCGACCGACGGCTCCGCGGAGCTCGTGGGAGAGGAGCTGACCTGGGTCGGCCCGCTCGCCTCCGGCGAGAGTGTCACCATCACGTACACGGCGACGTACGACTCCGCCGCGGGCGACAACATCCTCTACAACCTCGTCTGCGTCCCGACGGACGAGACGACAGCAGGACAGGACGACTGCGCGAGCGTGCGCATCCCGGCGGCAGAACTCGTGATCGACAAGACGGTGGACCCCGAGTCGGGCACCGCGGTCGACGCGGGGCAGGTGGTGACGTACACCCTGTCGTTCGAGAGCGTCGGTGAGGCCGCGGCGGCGGTGGACAAGGTCGACGACCTGTCCGACGTGCTCGACGACGCGGAGCTGGTGGCGGGGTCGATCACGACGTCGAACCCGGGGCTGACGGCGGAACTCCAGGGCACCGACCTGATCGTCACGGGCTCCGTCGCGGTCGGGGAGACGTACACCGTCTCGTATTCGGTGACGGTGGATGCGTTCGCGGACCAGGAGAACCACGTTCTGGCGAACATCGTGCAGAACCCGGACGGGTCCTGTGATGTGGAGGGCTGTCCGGAGACGGAGAACCCGATCCGCCATTTCGTCGTCGAGAAGGACGCGGACGCGACCACGGGCGTGGCCAGCGGTGATGTGGTGACCTACACGGTCACCGTGACGAACGATGGCGAGGGTGCCTACACGGCGACCGAGCCGGCCGGGTTCACGGATGATCTCACCGATGTGATCGACGATGCGTCCTACAACGGTGATGCGGCCGCGGTGGCGTCGGACGGATCGACGGTGCCGGCTCCGACGGTGGCCGGTGCGGTTCTCGCCTGGTCCGGACCGCTTGCGGCCGGCGAGTCGGTGTCGATCACCTATTCGGTGACGGTGACGAACGCCGGCGACGCCGATCTGGTGAACACGGCGACGCCCGGGTGCGCACCCGG
>NZ_JBLVOH010000023.1:65812-68971 GCF_053543675.1 Microbacterium umsixpiens | reverse complement strand
GCGCACCGGGCGTCATCTGCGATCCGGTCACGCCGCCGGTGGATATCGATCTGCCGCGGATCACTCCGGAGAAGTCGTCCGATCCCGCTTCGGGGACGGGGGTCGTCGCCGGAGATGTGATCACGTACTCGCTGACGTTCACCAACAGCGGCCAGGCCGCGGGTGACGTCGCATCGACCGATGATGTGTCGGAGGTGCTCGACGACGCGGAGGTCACGACAGACCCGACGGCCGATCTCGCGGGCATCACGGCGACGTTCGACGCGGGCGCGGAAGAGATCCGCATCGAGGGGTCGCTCCCCGCCGGTGCGACGGTGACCGTGACGTATCAGGTGACCGTGCGGGCGGACGGTGAACGCGGCGACAACGTCCTCACCAACGTGCTGACCCCGGATGTCCCGCCCTACGTGTGCGATGACAGCGACCCGGACTGCGACCCGTTCGTGCCGCCGAGCACGGAGCACCCGGTCGGTCAGCTCGCGGTGGACAAGACCGTGGACCCGGAGTCGGGCACTTCGGTTGACCCGGGGCAGGTGGTGACCTACACCCTGACGTTCGAGAGCGTGGGTGCCGCGGCATCGACGGTCGACAAGGTCGACGACCTGTCCGATGTCCTGGACGACGCGGAGTTGGTGGCGGGGTCGATCACGACGTCGAATGCGGCGCTGACCGCAGAGCTTCAGGGAACCGATCTGGTGGTCACCGGTTCCGTGCCCGCCGGCGCGACGTACACCGTCAGCTACTCCGTGACGGTGGACGCGTTCGAGGACCAGGAGAACCACCTCCTTGCGAACATCGTGCAGAATCCGGATGGCTCCTGCGATGTCGAGGACTGCCCGGAGACGTCGAACCCGATCCGTCACTTCGTCGTCGAGAAGGACGCGGATGTCACGGCGGGCGTGCAGACGGGTGACGTGGTGACGTACACGGTCACCGTGACGAACGACGGTGAGGGTGCCTACACGGCAACGGAGCCGGCCGGGTTCACGGACGATCTCACCGACGTGATCGACGATGCGTCCTACAACGATGATGCTGCCGCGGTGGCGTCGGACGGTTCCTCGGTGCCGGAGCCGACGGTCACCGGGCCCCTGCTCGCGTGGTCGGGGCCGATCGCGGCGGGCGAATCCGTATCGGTCACGTACTCGGTGACCGTGACGAACGCCGGCGACGCCGACCTGGTCAATGCGGCGACGCCCGTGTGCGCACCGGGCGTCGTCTGCGACCCGGTGACGCCGCCGGTGGACATCGACCTGCCGCGGATCACCCCCGACAAGTCCTCCGATCCGGTCTCGGGCTCGGGTGTGGTCGCCGGTGACGTCATCACTTACTCGCTGACGTTCACCAACAGCGGCCAGGCCGCCGGTGATGTGGATTCGACCGACGACCTCTCCGCGGTGCTCGACGACGCGGAGGTCACGACGGACCCGACCGCGGACGTCGCCGGCATCACGGCGACGCTCGACGCGGGTGCCGAGCAGATCCGCATCGGGGGGTCGCTCCCTGCGGGCGCGGTCGTCACGGTGACGTACCAGGTGACGGTGCTGCCGGACGGGGAACGCGGGGACAACGTCCTCACCAATGTGTTGACCCCGGATGTGCCGCCCTACGTGTGCGGCGACACCGACCCGGACTGCGACCCGTTCGTGCCGCCGAGCACCGAACACCCGGTCGGCCAGCTCGCGGTGGACAAGACCGTGGACCCGGCGTCCGGCACAGCTGTGGATGTCGGGCAGGTCGTGACCTACACCCTGACGTTCGAGAGTGTGGGGGCTGCGGCATCGACGGTGGACAAGGTCGACGACCTGTCCGACGTGCTGGACGACGCGGCGCTGGTCGCGGGCTCGATCACGCCATCGAACGCGGCGCTGACCGCAGAACTGCAGGGAACCGATCTGGTGGTCACCGGATCGATCCCCGCTGGAGCGACGTACACGGTCACCTATTCGGTGACGGTGAGCGCGTTCGCCGATCAGGAGAACCATGTCCTCGCGAACGTCCTGCAGAACCCGGACGGCTCGTGCGGCGCAGAAGAATGCCCGGACACATCGAATCCGATCCGCCACTTCTCGGTAGAGAAGGACGCGGATGCGACGGCGGGCGTGCGGACCGGTGATGTCGTGACGTACACGGTCACCGTGACCAACGACGGGGAGAGCGCGTACACGTCGTTCGTCCCGGCGGGCTTCACGGACGATCTGATCGATGTGATCGACGACGCCTCGTACAACGGCGACGCCGCAGCGGTGGCGTCAGATGGGTCGCTGGTGCCGGCTCCGACCCTGGAGGGTTCGGTGCTCGCCTGGTCGGGTCCGGTCGCCGTCGGCGAATCGGTGTCGATCTCCTACTCCGTGACCGTGACGAACGCGGGAGATACGGATCTGGTCAACACGGCCACGCCGGTGTGCGCGCCGGATGTGGCCTGCGACCCGGTGACCCCGCCGGTGGACATCGATCTGCCACGGATCACTCCCGAGAAGTCATCTGACCCGGTCGCCGGGACGACCGTGGAGGCGGGCCAGGTCGTCACCTACACGCTGACGTTCACCAACAGCGGCCAGGGCGCCGGTGACGTGGCATCGTCGGATGACATGTCGCAGGTGCTCGACGATGCCGAGCTCACAGCAGGCCCGACCGCGGATGTCGCCGGCATCACGCCGATATTCGATGCGGACGCGGAGCAGATCCGCATCGAGGGCTCGCTTCCCGCCGGCACCGTCGTCACGGTGACCTACCAGGTGACGGTGCTGCCGGACGGCGACCGCGGCGACAACATCCTCGCCAATGTCCTCACCCCGGACGCCCCGCCGTACGTGTGCGCCGACGGCGACCCCGACTGCGACCCGTTCGTGCCGCCCGGCACCGACCACTTCATCGGCGAGCTGCGCGACTGGAAGACGGTCGACCCGGCCTCCGGAGGCACGGTCGTGCCCGGGCAGGTCGTGACCTACACGCTGCACTTCGAGAGCGTGGGCACCGGGCCCGTCACGGTCGACCGCGAGGACGATCTCACGGCCGTCCTCGATGATGCGACCGTCACGGCGGATCCGGTGAGCTCGGATGCCGCGCTCGCCGCCTCCGGGATCGTCGACGGGCGTTTCGGGATCACAGGCTCGCTCGAACCCGGAGATGCCGTGACCGTCACCTACCAGGCGACGG
>NZ_JBLVOH010000023.1:51428-65792 GCF_053543675.1 Microbacterium umsixpiens | reverse complement strand
GGTCAACCCGGACGGTGAGCGCGGCGACGACCGCCTGTCGAACTACCTCCTCGACCCCGACGCGGCCCCACCGGCCGAGTGCGTCGTCGCCGAGGGCGAGGAGTTCCCCGACTGCACCGTGGACCACGTCAGCAGCGTGGTGGTCGTGAAGTCGGCCGACCCCGCGTCGGGGACCGAGGTGGAGGAAGGGCAGCAGGTGGAGTACACCGTGACGTTCCGCAACGTCTCGACCGACCCGGATGCGGCGGGTGCAGACGTGGACTACACCGATCACCTGACCGATGTCCTCGACGATGCGACACTGACCCGCGGACCCCAGGCGTCGACGGAGGCGCTGGCCACGGCGGTCGAGGGGCGGACCATCCGCATCACGGGCTCGGTCGCATCCGGAAGCACGGTCACCGTGACATACGTGGTTACTGTGCAGCCATGGGCGGACCAGGGGAACCACAGTCTCGGCAACGTGATCGCGGTGACCGGCGAGGAACCGATCTGCGTCGAGGGGAACGGCCTGTGCACCACGCATCCGCTGGGTGAGCCGGATCCACTCGCGGTGACCGGAGGCCAGGTGGCCGTCGGCGCACTGGCTGCCGGTGTGGTCCTGCTCGTCGCGGGCGGGCTCCTGGTGGCGATCCGCCGCCGACGTCAGTCGATCGAGTAGGTCAGCGCCGCGAACCCGGGGGCCCGCCTGCCGGCCGGCACCCGGGTTTGCGTGTGCCCGGGGGTGTCCCCGTGTCCGCGGCCCGGCCGACGACCCACCGTTGCGCTCCTCCGACACCGAGCTATACTGAACAATAGATCACCAGCCCGCACTATTGTTCGGAGTTCAGTGTGCAGAGCCGCACTCGCATCATCCTCGGCGTCGACGCCGGCACCACCTCGGTGAAGACCGTCGCCTTCGACCTCGACGGTCGCATCGCGAGCGTCTCCCGTTCGAGCGTGCGCGTGCAGCGGGCCGAAGACGGGCGCGCCGAAGCCGACATGAACCACATCTGGGATGCCGCAGCGTCCACGATCGCTGCCGTGGTCGATGACATCGGCGACGCGGAGATCGTCGCGATCGGTGTGACCGGCCAGGGCGACGGCGCCTGGCTGGTGGATGCCGACGGTCGACCCGTCGGCCCCGCGACCCTCTGGTTGGACGGGCGCGCTCACGAGCGCCTCGATGAGTGGCTGGATGACGGACGCGCAGCAGCCGTCCATGAAGCCACCGGCTCTCCCCTCTTCTCCGGCGCGCTGCCGATCCTCGTCGACGAGCTGATGGCGGCGGATCCGACCCTGCGGGAGCGGGCCACGACCCAGTTGAACTGCAAGGACTGGCTGCGCTTCAAGCTCACCGGCCGCCGCGCGACGGATCCCAGCGAGGCCTCGCGCACCTACCTCGACACCGCGACGGGGGCCTACGCCGAAAAGCTGTTCCCCGCACTCGGACAGGAGCACGTGCGCGAATACCTGCCGGAGGTGCTGGACCCCCAGCAGATCGCCGGCCGGGTCGAGCCGAGAGTGGCCACGGCGCTGGGGCTCCCCGAGGGGCTGCCCGTCGTCGTCGGAGTCGTCGACACCGCGGCTGCCGGCGTCGGACTCGGCGTGCTCGACGATGGCCGCGGCTACGCCATCCTCGGCACCACGAGCCTCGTCGGCATCAACCACGCCTCGCGCGCCGACGTGCGCAGCGAATCGAGCATCGTGCTCGCCACCGGTCGCGGAACCCAGGTGCTCGAGTCCATGGCCCCGATGACCGGCACCCCCAACCTCGACTGGGTGCGCGCCACGCTCGGCCTCGCGGACGAGGACTGGGTCGTCGTCGAGAAGCAGGCCGTCGCGGTCGCACCAGGCAGCGGGGGTGTGATCTACCTCCCGTACGGCGCCCCGAGCGGCGAACGGGCTCCGTTCTTCGCCCCCGACGCCTCGGCATCCTGGCTCGGGATTAGCGTCACCACGACGGCGGGCCAGCTGCTGCGGAGCGTCTACGAGGGCCTGGCCTTCAGCCTGCGCGAGTCCACCGACGCGCTGGGGCTCGACGGCCCGCTGCTCGTCTGCGGAGGAGGCTCCGATTCCGACCTCCTGTGCACGATCCTGGCCGACGTCCTGGCTCGCGACATCGTGCGTCAAGACCAACCGGAGGTGGGCGCCCGCGGCGTCGCCATGCTCGCGATGGCCGCGGTCGGCCTGGCTGACGACCTGCACGACGCGTCGCGCCGACTGACGCCGTCGACCACGACCTTCTCTCCGGACGCCGCCCGCACCGCGCTGTACGACGACGCGTATGCGCTCTTCCTCGCGACGCGCGATGCTCTGCGCCCGCACTGGGGCGGACTCCGCCGCCTCCGCGAGAGCGCCGAGCAGCATCCCGCTCCCGAGTCCTCGGCTCACTGACCACCACCTGAAAGAAGACACATGACTGAAACGTCCCGCCCGAAGGTGCTCATCACCGCTCCGTTCGACGCCGGCATCGCCGACTCCCTCGCCGACGCCTTCGACGTCACCCTGATCGACCCGACCATGGACGGCGGATCCCTCGCCGACCGTGGAGTCGACGACGCGCTCGCCGTTGCGGATGTCGTCATCGCCGAGCTCGACGTGGTCGACGAGAGCGCGCTCGCGAAGGCGCCGGAACTCAAAGCCGTCGTCTCCTGCCGCGCCAAGCCGGCGAACGTCGACCTCGACGCCTGCACGGCCCGCGGCATCCCCGTCTTCACGACCCCCGGCCGCAACGCCGAGGTCACGGCCGATCTGAGCTTCGCCCTGCTCCTGGCCACCGTGCGCAAGGTGAGCCAGTCGGAGCGCTGGCTGCGTGCCGGCAACTGGACCGAGGACGACGTGTTCGAGCCCTACGAGGTCTTCCGCTCGATCGGGCTCGGTGGGCGCACCCTCGGCATCCTGGGCGGCGGCGCGATCGGCCGTCGGATGGTCACCCGCGCCCGCGGATTCGGTATGACCGTCAAGGTGTACGACCCGTTCCTCGCCCCCGATGCGTTCGGCGACGAGGCCAGCGTCGTGCCCCTCGACGAGGTGCTCTCGACCTCCGACATCGTCACCGTGCACGTGCCGCTGATGCCCGAGACCGAGGGGCTTCTCGGTGAGCGCGAGCTCGCGCTCCTCCGCCCGGACGCCTATCTGATCAACGCCGGCCGCGCCGCGATCATCGATGAGGAGGCACTGATGGCCGTCCTGCGCGACGGCCGGATCGCCGGTGCCGGCTTCGACGTCTACTACCAGGAGCCGCTCCCGCAGGATCACGAGCTCTTCGCCTTCGACAACGTCACGCTGACGCCGCACATCGCGGGCGCCTCGGATGACGTCATCGTCGAGCACTCGCGCATCGCTGCGGCGGCGCTGCGGGGCTGGCTCGCCGGGCAGCGCGTTCCCGGAACCGCGAACGAGAAGGCTCTCGCCGCCGTCGGCTGAGCGTCTGAACGCGGGGAGCGGATCGTGCGTCGCGCGGTCCGTTCCTCGGCGCGTCAGTCGAGCAGCGCCGTTCAGAAAATACGGATCCTGAACCGGTCTGAGGCTGCGATCAGGTCATCGTCGCTAAGGGTGATGGGCTCTGGCGAGAGTGTCAAGATGTCGCCCGCATCGGGGTGATCGAGCCAAATGGCTTTGCACCAGCCGGCACCGTGCTTACTTCCGAAGTGAATACCGAGCGGACGCCCACCTGTGTCGAGCGTGAGGCCGTGGAGGTGTTCAGCGATGGCAGTGGTCACGGAACGCTCCTCGCCGCGCAGCGTTCCGGTTGTGAGGTGCGCCACTCCGTGTGCCGCGAGTTGTGCACCCATCATGCTCTCGATAGCAGCGATGGAATCCGGATGTTCGACGTGGACGAGCCACCCGGGGTCAGGCATCACGGCAGGGATCATCCCGCGGTCGTAGCGCCACCCCGCTGGAAGGGCGCCAAGACCCATGAAATCGCGCTCCGACCACTCTTGAGCGACCTCTTCGACGAATGCCTGGAGGGTCAGCCCAACAGCGGCAGCGTCTTTCGCGAGGGTGTCGCTGGTGCCGTTTGCCCGCTTGTACTGGGAGAGCACTTCGGCATAAGCGCACTCACGTGTCTCCGCGAGATAGAAGGTCTGGCCGGGAACGTCGTAGCGCCCCCACGCTTGGCGCCACTTCGCGGCGGCGTCACGCGTTGCCGCAGAAAGAGGCGGGTAGTCGTTCTTCCCGACGTGATAACCGTAAATGCCCGGATCGGAGATCAAATGCAGCCCAGTGGCCCCGCATCGGTGCGTAGTCGTCACGAGTCGGTCGTACCGTCGAGAAACGACTCGACTGCTTCAGAGACCTCGCCATGACGCCCCTCGCGAATCGCAGTGATCGGTGTGTCCTCCCTCAGCCAGGGATTGCCCCCGATGAACCACTGGCGCGCCACGTGCTCGCCATCAGCTGCAGCCAGACGGACCCACTGGCGATGGGCGAACAGGAGGCGGTTGGCCGCTTCGGGCCGCGGTTCCGGGCCATCCGACTTCGCCCATCGAATGGGGAGCTTTCGGTCGGCGGAACCGACCAGGGCTGCAACGAGCGTGGGGCCCAGAACTGAATTCAGCTCGCGGACGATCTGGTGGATGTCCATCCGCATCGTCCGCCCATGTTGAGTCGTTGGGGTGAGCGTTTCCATAATGCGACACTACCCCGGATGCCCGTCAAAAGCCACCAAAAAGCAACCCTGCTTGCGACGCGAGGGGAGCGCGCGGATGACTCTCCGTTTAGCGCCGGTCGTTGTTCGGGCTCGCGGCCGCAGGAGGGTGCGGCAGGCACTGTCGCAGAACCCCGACCAGCGCGTCAGTCGAGCAGCGCCGTGACGGTGTTCGAGTCGGTGACGAGCATGTTCACCATGCCGCTCGAGAGCGCGGTGCGCACGGCATCGAGCTTCGCCGCACCCGCCGCGATCGCGAGGCGGTGCGGGATGGCGCGAAGCTGATCGAGGTCGAGCCCGACGACGCGCGAGTCGAGCTCGCCGCGGACCGGTGCTCCGTTCGCATCGAAGAAGCGTCCGCCGATGTCGCCGATCGCTCCGGCTTCGTGGAGCGCGGCTCGTTCACGCTCGCTCAGCGACCCGAAGAGCAGTCCGCGGCTGTCGTGCGTGCTGCCGATGCCCGCGATCAGGGTGCTGGCCTCGGCCGCCCGAGCGAGCACGTCGCGCACTCCAGGGTCGGCGTACGCGCTCTCCGCGGCCTGAGGTGTCGCGGCGACCAGGGGGGCGGGGAGGTGGAAGGCCGAGCCGTCGGTGCGGCGGGCCAGGGCGAGGGTCAGCTCGTGCGGGTTGGCGCCGTTCGCGAGACCGCTGCTCGATCCGGTGAGCGGCACGAAATGCGCCCCGAGCGAGCGGGCCGGGAAGGCGTCGACCACCGCGGCGACTGCCGTGGAGAGACCCATGGCGACCGTGGTGTCCTTGTCGATGACGCTCGCGAGCGCTTCGGCGCCGACCGTCGCCATCGCGCGGGACGCCTTCGCGGGGTCGTCCACGCTCGGGGCGATCCAGGCCTGGCGCAGTCCGTAGCGGCTGAGCAGCGCCTGCTCCTCGGCGGCGAACAGCGATTCCTCGACGTGCACGATGATCTCGACCATGCCGCTGTCGCGGGCCTCGGCGAGCAGTCTCGTGACGCGGACGCGGGACAGGCCGAGTGCGTCGGCGATCTCCTGGTGCGTGAGCCCCAGCTCGTAGTACATGCGCGCCACGCGACCCATCAGCATGCTGAACATCCTCCCACGCCGACTCCTCCGGTCCTGCTTGACAATTCCGCGACACGTGCCCAAGATGTCCATGGGCATTCGTTCACGATGCTGAACAAATGTACACCACATCCCGAAATCTCTACGCGCTCAACGAGGAGACACCCATGGTCACCCCCGCATCACCTCCCGCCGAGGGCCGCTTCGCGCGCCTCCTCAGCTCTCAGGGCATCTCGCGGCCCATCGCCTGGGGCTTCGTCGCCCTGACGATCTTCATGATCGGCGACGGCATCGAGGCCGGCTTCCTCTCGCCGTACCTCGACGAGCGCGGCTTCGACGGCGGTCAGATCGCCCTCCTCTGGTCGGTCTACGGCATCGTCGTCGCGGTGGCCGCCTGGTTGAGCGGCGCCCTGGCCGAAGCCTGGGGCCCCAAGCGCGTCATGATGCTCGGCTTCGGCATCTGGGTCGTCTTCGAGGTGCTCTTCCTCGTGTTCGGCGTCATGGCCGGCAACTTCGAGATCATGCTCCTCGCCTTCGGGATCCGCGGGCTCGGCTACCCGATGTTCGCCTACGGGTTCCTGGTCTGGGTCACGATCGACACCGACGAGCAGGTGATGGGTCGCGCCGTCGGCTGGTACTGGTTCTTCTCCACGCTCGGACTCGGCGTGCTCAGCTCCTACTTCGCCGGGGCCGTCATCCCGATCATCGGCGAGCTCGCGACGCTGTGGATGGCGCTCGCCTTCGTGGTCGTCGGCGGAGTGATGGTGCTCGTGCTGCTGCGCAATCCCGTGACCAAGAAGGTCACCGTCGCCAGCAGCGTGAAGGGTGTCGTCAGCTCCCTCACCATCGTCGCGACCAACCCGAAGGTCGGCGTCGGCGGCGTGATCCGCATCATCAACACACTCTCCTTCTATGCGTTCGTCGTGTTCCTCACGACCTACATGGTCCGCGACGTGGGCTTCGACCTGGCGCAGTGGCAGATCATCTGGGGCACGATGCTCGCCGCGAACGTGGCCGCGAACCTCCTCTCCGGCTACCTCGCCGACTGGATCGGCCGCGTGAACGTGGTCGCCTGGGCCGGTGGCATCGGATGCTTCGTCACCGTGCTCGCCCTCTTCTACGTGCCCACCCTGATCGGACCCAACTTCTTGGTCACGATCGCGATCGCCATCGTCTACGGCCTGGCCCTCGGCATGTTCGTGCCGCTGTCGGCGATCGTCCCGCTGCTCGCGCCCAAGAACAAGGCCGCCGCCGTCGCGATCCTGAACCTCGGTGCCGGCCTCAGCCAGTTCATCGGCCCGGTCATCGCCGGTCTCGCCGCTCCCGTCGGCGTCGAGGGCACCGTCTGGATCATCGCCGTGCTCTACCTCGTCGGCTTCGGCCTGACGTTCCTGCTGAAGGCGCCCAAGGAGGCGGATGACGTCGTCTCGGCGAACCCCGCCCCGAGCACCGTCACCGCCTGAATCCCCCACCCCGAAAAGGAGTCACCCATGACCACGCGTGTGGAATCACTCATCGAAGAACTCTCGTCCGTCGGCGTCGACATCGTCGCCCGCGGGCTCGCCCTCGCCTCCGGAGGCAACATCTCGGCGCGCATCGATGAGGACACCTTCGTGGTCACCGGCTCCGGCACCTGGCTCGACAGGCTCACGCCCGAGGACTTCTCGGTCATGAGCCTGTCGGGTGAGGTGATCAGCGGCTCCCCGAGCCCCTCGAGCGAGTGGAAGCTGCACCAGCGCAGCTACGCCACACGGTCCGACGTCAACGCCGTGGTGCATGTGCACCCGCAGCACGCGGTGCTCCTGAACGCCCTGGGTCACGACGTGCGCCTGATCACCCTCGACCACGCGTACTACGTGCGCTCGGTCGGGACCACTCCGTACTACCCGAACGGATCGGATGAGCTCGCCGACTCCGCCGCCGAGCAGGCCGCACACCACGACTGCATCATCATGGGTCACCACGGCTGCTCCGCCCTCGGCGACTCCGTGAGCATGGCCTTCCGCCGCGCGCTCAACCTCGAGGAGGCGGCCACCGCGACCTACCGCGCGCTGCTCCTCGGCGATACCGAGACCGCCTTCCCCGCCGAGGCGCTCGCCGCCCTGCACCACGCCTGAACAGGAGCCGCGATGACGACCGTCCCCACGCACATCAGCATCGATCCCGACATCAGCGAGGCGACGAAGCGCTTCCTCGCCCAGCCTCCTCGCCTGCTCATCGACGGAGAGCTCGTCGAAGCCCACTCCGGGCGCACCATCGACATCGTCGACCCCGGCACCGGTGCCGTCATCGCTCGCTCGGCCGCCGCCGACGCCGTGGACGCCGACCGCGCGGTGCAGGCTGCGCGTCGGGCCTTCGCACCGAATGCGCCCTGGCGGAAGATGAGCGCGCTCGATCGCGGACGGACCATCCTGCGTCTCGCCCGCCTGCTCGAGGAGCGCGCCGACGAGTTCGTGGAGCTCGAGGTGCTCGACGGAGGCAAGCTCAAGGGTGCCGCCGCGAGCGTCGATCTGCCGCTCGCGATCAACCACTTCGAGTACTTCGGCGGCTGGCCGTCGAAGATCGAGGGCAACACGATCCCCGTGTCCGTGACGGATGCGATGGTGCGCACCGAGCGTGTCCCGGTCGGAGTCGTCGCGCAGATCGTGCCCTGGAACTACCCGCTGCTCATGGGTGTGTGGAAGATCGCTCCCGCGCTCGCCGCGGGCTGCACGATCGTCATGAAGCCCGCCGAGAACACCCCGCTCTCCCTGCTGCGTCTCGGCCAGCTCGCCCTCGAAGCCGGTATGCCCAAGGGCGTCCTCAACATCCTCACCGGATACGGTGCCGAGGCCGGCGAGGCGCTCGTCGACCACCCCGACGTCGACAAGGTCGCCTTCACCGGATCGACGGCTGTGGGTACGCGCATCGCCCAGCGTGCCGCGCCGATGGTGAAGCGGGTCACGCTGGAGCTCGGCGGCAAGAGCCCCAACATCATCTTCGACGACAGCCCGGTCGAAGAGGCGGCGGCTGCTGCGGCCAGCGCGATCTTCTTCAACGCCGGTCAGGCCTGTGCGGCGGGCTCGCGGCTGTACGTGCAGAAGCGCTCGTACGACGACGTGGTCGGTCGGCTCGCCGACATCGCCTCGTCGATGACGGTCGGCCACGGCTTCGACCCGTCGGCGCAGATCGGGCCGGTCATCTCCACCCGCCAGCACGAGCGCGTGCTCGGCTACATCGACGGCGCTCAGGAGCAGGGAGCCACGGTCGCCGCGGGAGGATCCGCCTTCCCCGATGCCGCGATCCCCGGGGGCTACTACATCCGTCCCACCGTGCTGACCGATGTGAATGACACCTTCACCGCCGTGCGTGAAGAGATCTTCGGCCCCGTCGTGGTGGCGCAGCCCTTCGACGACATCGACGAGATCGCGCGCCGGGCGAACGACTCGCCCTACGGCCTCGCGGCGGGCATCTGGACGCGCGACATCAGCAAGGCGAACCGACTCGCACGACTCCTGCAGGCGGGAACCGTCTACATCAACATGTACGGCGCGACCGATGCGGCCGCCCCCTTCGGCGGATTCAAGATGTCGGGATACGGCAGGGACATGGGCCACGCCAACCTGGAGTCGTACCTGGAGACGCGCACGGTCTGGACCAACCTGGCGCACTGACCCGCGACAAACGAGAGGCGGCTGGCTAGTCTGGCCGGTATGACGGACGAGCCGAAGCCCTCGACCAAGGCCCGTCCTCGCACCCTGATCCGCGACCAGGTGTACGCCCGGCTGGCTCAGGAGATCGTGACAGGACGCCGGGCGCCGCTCGAGGAGATCCGCGATCAGGACCTCCAGGCCGAGTACGGCGTCTCGCGCACACCGATCAGGGAGGCGCTCATCCGGCTCGCCGACGTGGGCCTGGTGGAGATGAGCTCGAACCGCTTCACGCGGGTGGCCCCGATCGACCTCCGGGCGCAGGCGGATCGAGCCGAGGCGGCAGGGGCGTTGATCGCCTACGCGGCGGCGAAGGTCGTGCCGACCCTGACCGACATCCAGCTCGACTCCCTCGATGCCCGTGTCCAGGCGATCCTGGACTCCGATCTCAATCGCGGAGGGATGCCCGACGGTCTGCGGCTCTGGTTCGCCCTGTGGATCGAGGTGATCGAGCTGGCCGACAACGCCGTCGTGACCGAGATCCTCGATCGCAACCTCGTTCTGCACCTGAGCCGATCGGTGCAGGACCGACCGCTCCCCGACTGGCTCGGAGAGCAGCAGCGTGCGCTCGTCGTGCCGCTTCGAGCAGCGATCCGTGCGCGAGACGGGGCTGCCGCGCGCGATGCCGTGTTCGAGCTCTTCCGCGTCACCACCGTCGAGCGCCTACGCGCGGCGATCACCGGCGAATGGCGGCTCCCCGGTGACTAGCGCAGAGTCGGAACCGGGCACGGGGTCGTCCTCGTTCCTGTCGGTCGAGATCCTCGAGCTCGTCGATCGCAAGGAACTGGATGCACCGACGCCAGTACCGACGCGGCTGGAGTCGATCGTGGAGGCGCTCACTCGCAAGATGGAGACCGGCGAGCTGCTCCCGGGGGCGCCACTGCGAGTCTCGACTCTCTCGAAGGAGCTCGATGTCGCCCCGAACACCGTGCGCGAGGCGATCTCGATCCTGACGGCGCAGCATCTGGTCGAGGCCCGTACGCATAAGTCTTCGGTCGTCGCGACGCCGACCGAAGCGTGGCTCGCCGCGGTCGTCGCGGAATGCTCCGGCCTGTCGACCCTGGCGGCGACTCTGGGCATCGCGCGCGCAACACCCGATGAACGGCAGGATTTCCGGGCGGCCGCCGAGCAGGCGATCGTCGCCTGGCGCGCGCCGCTCGTCGATCACCGCGCCGCATCGCGACTCACCTGGCAGCTCTTCCAGTTGCTGGCCTCGTTCTCGCGGAATCACTACCTCGAGGCGATGCACGCCGCCAAGCGCCCCGCTCTCGCGCTCGGGTTTTTGCATCTGGGGCGCGAGCGCAACGCCGCAATGGTGAGCAACGCGATCGCGGAGCTTCTCGAAGCGGTCGACGACGGAGTCGGGCACGAGGGCGCGGAGATCGTCGGCGACCTCTACACCTACGTTCTCGACGACCTCATGCGGGACTGACTCCTACCGGACTGACCGCGCACTGATATTTCACCGCAGCGCAGGCGTCGTCGATACCGTGAGATCGTCGCCTTCTGATGGCGGCAGCGCAGCACTCCCGACGGTCCCCGCCGTCACGGCGATCATCCCCCGAGATAGCGCATCGACGAGTGCTGAGTTCCGTTCGTTGGCCGCCGTTCCCCACGGCGGACGCCATCCTCCGCCGGAGAGACGGCGTTTCGGGGGCGGCATCGCCCGCACGCGTGATCAGCGTGAAGCGTGAACCGGCGCGAGCTCTCGTCGCTGAGCACGGCGCACAGCGGGGATGCCGAGAGCCCAGGCGACGAGGCCGGCTGTGGCGAAACCCGCTCCGAGGATCGCGGATCCCGTCCACCCCGACGTGCTGAACACCAGGGTGGTCGTGGCCGCACCGACGGCAGATCCCAGCGAGTAGAAGATCATGTACCCGCCGATGGTCGTGGAGACCCGATCCGGATGCAGCGCGGTGAGAGTGTGCTGGTTGCTGACGTGCACGGCCTGAACCGCGAAGTCGAGCACGACGATGCCGACGATCAGCAGCGTCAGTGACCAGGGGAGCTGTGCGATCAGCACCCAGGAGACGATCAGGGCGAGGAGTGCGAGTCCGGTGACGCGATTCGCCTCCCCGCCGTCCGCCCAGCGGCCCGCGCGAACGGCGCCCAGAGCACCCGTCAGGCCGGCGAGGCCGAAGAGCCCGATCTGCGTCTCGGAGAGCTCCCAGGGCGCGTCCGACAGAGGAAGCGCCATTCCGCTCCAGAGCGTTCCGAACGAGGCGAAGAGGAAGAAGGCGATCGCGCCGCGGCTGAGGAAGACGGGTTCGGTGAGCAGGCGGCCGATGCCTCCGACGAGGTCTGCATATCGACGGGAGGGTGGACGCACGTCGGTGGGCAGTAGACGTAGTGCTGCGACCCCCAACACGATCGAGAGGGCCGCGAGGACGACGTAGACGCTGCGCCACCCCCAGAGATCGGCCAGCACGCCGGCGATCAGCCGCGAGCCGAGGATGCCGACGACGACGCCCGACGTCACGAAGCCCAGGTTCCGTCCGCGCTCGCCGGGATCCGACACCGCTGCGGCGTAGGCCACGGTCGTCTGCACGACGACGGCGAAGATCCCCGTGAGTGTGAGGCCGGCGAACGCGACGCCCGCGGCCGGGGCGACTGCGACCGCGAGCATCCCGACGGCCACGAGGCCGAGATGGAGGGCGATCAGCCTCCGCCTGTCGAAGCGGTCGCCAGGGGAACGAGCAGGACGAGTCCCACGAGGTAGCCCAGCTGTCCCGCCGACACCAGCCAGCCGAGCGCATCGGTCGGCAGCTGAAGGTCTCGCCCCATCTGCGCGAGCACGGGCTGCGCGGCATAGACCGTCGCGACGGCGACGGCGCAGATGGCGGCCAGCAGTGTCTTCATCCGGAGATCCACATCAGTCCTTTGGTTTCAAATTGCTACCAAAGTGACCGTAGGGCATAATGGTTGCAGATTGCAACTCTTGGAGATCTCATGAGCGATGCCCCCGATCGTCCGCAGTGGACCGATCCGACCTGTCCCGTCGCGCGCGCCGTCGACCTGGTCGGCGACCGCTGGAGCATGCTGATCATCCGCGATGCCATGGACGGCGCCCGCACGTTCACCGACTTCCAGCAGCGCACGGGGATCGCGCGCAACATCCTCGCCGACAGGCTCCGCCGCCTCGCCGCGTACGGGCTCGTCGAGCAGGTCGATGCTCCCCCGGCCAAGCGGAAGCACTATGAACTGACCGCTGCCGGAGAGGAGCTCTTCCCGGTGATCCTCGCCCTGCGGGGTTGGGGAGAGCGCCATGCCTTCGCTGCCGGGGAAGCTCATTCAACTCTCGTCGATGCGGCGGGTGAGCGGGTGGTCGCATCTGAGCCCCTCGGCACCGACGGTGCGCCGCTGACCAGTGGGAACACCCGCGTCGTGAGGTGAGTGCGTCCTGCCTTCGCGACGAAGTCGGCCCGGTAGGACCCTGGGTCCGGGCTTTAGGGCGCTGCTCTGCGTTTCTGACAGGGTGGAACGCAGGACCTGCCCCTGGACGATGAAGCGGTGAACGATGAGTGGACCTGATTCCCCGGTGATCGGGGTCGACGACGCACCGTCGCGGTGGTCGCCATGGTGGCTGGCATCCGGAGCGCTGTTCATCGCCTCGGCACTGCTGGCCGCGTTCCGCAGTCTTCCCGGTTCGCTTGACCTGGATGCTCTCGTCGGGATCTCGACCGCGGCAACCCTGGCCTTCAGCCTCGCGCTCGTCGCCGCCGGCGTCGGGGCTGTGCGCCACGACCACACCCTCCGCCTGCCGAGGGTCGCGATCATCTCGCTCTTCCTCCTCGCGGTCTGGCTTCCTGTGGCTCCGCCGGCGCTGACCGCTTCATTCGGAATCGCCTCGGCGGCACCGCTCTACCTGAACGCTCTCGTCGAGCTGGGGCTGAGCGGTGCGATCGTCGCCGGAGTCCTCCGCAGTCCGCTGCCGAAACCCTGGAGGTTCATTCCGGCGATTGCGCTCGCCGCCGTGGTCTTCGGGTCGCTGCTCCAGGGCGCCTTCCTGTCCGGCAGTGTGACCGACCAAGGCGCGATGATCCTCGTCTCGAACGTGCTGACCTTGGCGCGCATCCTCGCCACCGGAGCGCTGGGCGCCGTGGCGCTCCGGGCCGCGCGTTCGCGTGCCGGGTCAGTGGTCGTGTTCGGGGGATCGGTCGCGTCCTGAACCCCGGCCGGCGGCCCGTTCGTCAGGCGACGGTGAGGTACCCGCTCGAGGAGTCGTCCTCGACGAGGGTGTACGACAGCACGCCGTCTCCGTGCGCTCGCGTTCGGCGCCACACTCGCTCGTGACCGCCGGTGGCGTAGTCGAGGACGATCCATCGGGGCGCCTCGGGATCACGTCGACCGACGATGTAGGAGACGCTGCCGAGCCCGGTCGAGCAGAGGTGCGCGACGAACTGATCGGCAGCCGGGCTCTTCGGCGGCGTGCGGCACAGGTCCGTCGGGCGGATGCGCAGGGTCAGGTCCGCCTGCGCCGGCCGGGCCTTCACGCGGCACCCCCGGCACGGGCGCCCAGCTCGGCGAGATCGCGGAGGCCGTGCGCGTCGAGATAGGCGCGGATCGTGTCCTGGACGATGCGGATCTGCGACTCGTTCCCCATGGCGGCCTGCATCGCGCCCATCGTGGGCGTCGGCTTGCCGTTCACGCGTTCGAGCGCCTCCCACACGATGTCTTCGCGTGAGCCGCGGCCCATCGAGTGCGGCATCGAACTGAACACCGGGTTCGGCTTCCAGCCGGTTCGGGTCTCCTCCATCAGTGGTTCCTCTCGTCTCACCGGACGCCGTCGAATGCGGGTGCACTCGGTCTCGTGCGCGGGCACGCCGAATAGCCCTGGGGCGAGGTGCCCCGGTGGACGGCGCGCGGTCCTGCGGCCAGGGGCCTTCCCGAAGACTGTCGGATGTCGACGCGGGAAGGACGATCTGG
This sequence comes from Microbacterium umsixpiens, assembly GCF_053543675.1. Lineage (NCBI taxonomy): Bacteria > Bacillati > Actinomycetota > Actinomycetes > Micrococcales > Microbacteriaceae > Microbacterium > Microbacterium umsixpiens. The sequence goes on along the minus strand of NZ_JBLVOH010000023.1, from coordinate 51,507 downwards.
CCGTCCGGTTCCCTCCGACCGCATCACGTTATTTTGAGTCATTCAAAATAACGGAGGCGATGAAATGCGAAAGGGGCCC
>NZ_JBLVOH010000023.1:50757-51408 GCF_053543675.1 Microbacterium umsixpiens | reverse complement strand
GGGGCCCCGGTCATCCCCTGCGCGTCAGCGGCGAGGGGCGTCGTTCCACGACCAGATGTCGTCGCCGCGGAGCACTGCGTCGGCGCCCCCGTCGCAATAGATGGTCTGGCCGGCCATGTGGGTGTTGGCCGGGCTCGTCAGCCACACCAGCAGTTCGGCGATGGACGACGCCGGCTGGTGGTAGTTGAGCGGCATCGGCACCGCGGCGTCGACCTGCGCCAGACCCTCCGGGTTCCCGAGCAGCCCTGCCGTCATCGGCGTGGTGACGGTGCCGGGGGCGACGGCGTTCAGCGGAATCCCGGCGCCGGCCCATGCCGGTGTCACGGATTCGCGGCGGACCCAGCGTGACAGTGCGCGCTTGCTCGACGAGTAGTTCAGGAATCCGGCCTCCGGGGTGGTCGCGAGCTGGTCGCCGATCGACAGCGCCAGCGCCTCGTGGGCGCTCAGCGCGGCGTCGACGAGTTCGGCCGATACCGGCTGCAGCGAGGCCATCGACGAGACCACGGCGGCGCGCGGCTGGTCCGCCAGGCTCAACGTCGGCTGAAGCGCTCCCAGGAACTCGGTCACGCCGAAGTAGTTGATGGCCATCGTCTTCGAGATCGGCGCGGCGATGCCGGCGCACGCGATCACCGCGTCGATCATGCCGCCGGC
>NZ_JBLVOH010000023.1:47651-50737 GCF_053543675.1 Microbacterium umsixpiens | reverse complement strand
GGCCGCTCCCGCCGCCGCCCGGCGGCCGTCGGGGGTCGACAGGTCGCCGGAGACCTCGACGCCGGCGAGGTCCACGCCGATGACGGTGTGTCCCTGCGCGCGGAGCAGCTGAGCAGTGGCGGCGCCGATGCCGGATGCGGCGCCCGTGATGACGTAGGTGCGTGTCATGTTTCCTCCTGAGTTGATGGGACGGTGTCGGGTGGAACGGGGGAGACCGTCGCTCGAGACGCTCCCGGCAGCGCGACGACGAAACGACTGAGGCTGGTCTGGAAGTCCGCGATCTCGTGCGGAGTCCAGCCCGCGAGGGCCTCTCCCACCATCTGCTGCCCAGCGGCCACGAGTCGCGCATATGATTCGATGCCGTCATCCGTCAGCCGGACCACGACCGTGCGCCCGGAGCGGATTCGATCGAAAAGCCCCTGGGCGGACATGCGGGAGACGAGCTTCGAAGCGGTCGGGCGTGACAGAGACGCTCGTTCGGCGAGCTCGCTGAATCCGAGGGAGCCCCCGCCCGCACCGACCGTGTACAGCGCGCGGACCTCGGTGGCATCCAGAGGGGCGTCGAGCTCCGCGGCGACCGAAGCCTGCAGGTCGTTGCGGCTCCATTCGGCCACCACCCGCACGAGCGAGGCACGGATGCTCTCGATCTCTCTGTCGATCGCCACAGTTCGACAATATCAGCTCAGTTGCGTGAGGCAACTGTTGATGCCGCGCATCCGGGAGTGGCGGGCGACCTTCCCTGGTGCTCCCGAATGACGGTGTGATCAGCGTGACGATCACCACGCCCGCGAGCGAGGGAGCCGAACCGCCGACCTCTCAGGTCGCCGCGATCACGAACGTGTACCCGGTGCTGCCTCCGGATCCGACTCCGGATGGCGGCGGCGGTGACGGCGGCGCGATGCCGGCGACCGGGCTGGACGGGTCCTCCGCGTCGTTGTACGCCGCGCTCGGAGCACTCCTCCTCTTGGCGGGAGCTGTCCTGATCCGCCGGCGACGGGGCGATCTGGTCGGTCGGGGGGTCAGTCCTCAGGAATGACGATCATGCTGAGGCCGACCCGGCGCCGCCCCTCGCCCTGCTCTGTCGTGTAGGGAGCGATCAGCGTGGCCAGTCCGGCTTGCAGTTGCTCCAGCGCGGCCTCGTCCACATAGAGCGGGACGGAGCCGAAGCCGAGGAAGCCACGCGCGCCCGGAGCCTCCTGGTCGGCGAAGCGGTCGAATCGGCCGGCGAGATCGCCGAGAAACGTGAGGAATGCGGAACGGAGCTGCAGGTCGCTCATCGCCTGCAGCTCGGCCTCCGGCACGTGCGCCATACGGTCGCCGAGGGTGAGCGTGCGCTCGGTCGTGCCCCGCACTTTCCGCTCTTTCGCCACGGCGAGGACGCCGGCGTCGATGAGGGCGGCGACATGCCGGTAGAGCGTGGGCTGCGACACGTCGGGGATCGCGTCGCGGAGCTCGGCGGTCGTCAGGTCGCGTCCGCCGAGCTGCTGGACGATGCGGATGCGTACGGGGTGCAGGATGACGTCGGCGATCGAAGTCTCTGGGGTCACGGGACGCCTCCATTATTATCACTGTGATAATGTTCTCGTTCTGTAGTCAGTTTACGGGGAGGGATCAGATATGGCAGCCATCGAGGTCACGGGTGTGACCAAGCGCTACGGCACGGTCGAGGCGGTGTGCGACGCCGACTTCGCCGCCGAGAAAGGTCGCATCACGGGTCTTCTCGGTGCGAACGGCGCGGGCAAGTCGACGACACTGCGGGTGCTGCTCGGACTGGCCCGCCCCGATGCCGGGTCCGCGCTCATCGACGGCGTCCCCTACCGAGCGCTGCACGCGCCCGCGCGCACGGTGGGTGCGCTGATCGACATCGCCGGCGCGAACCCGAGGATGACCGCCCGCGCGCACCTGCGCACGTACGCCGCTCTCAGTCGGCTGCCGAAGACGCGTGTCGAGCAGGCTCTCGCCGAAGTCGGCGCTCTCGAGTACGCCGACCGACGCATCGGGACGTTCTCGACCGGGATGCGCCAGCGCCTCGGGCTGGCGACCGCCCTCCTCGGAGAGCCCGAGATCCTCGTGCTCGATGAGCCGCTCAACGGACTCGACCCCGCGGGGATCGCCTGGCTCCGCTCCTTCCTCCGCGACTTCGCCGACGCCGGGGGGACGGTTCTGCTGTCGTCGCACGTGCTGAACGAGCTCGAGCACACGGTCGACGACGTCGTGGTGCTCGACCGGGGCCGCGTCCGCTGGTCCGGGACGCTCGCCGAGACGATCTCCGGGCGCGAGTCGCTCGAGGCGGCCTTCCTGCAGATCACCAAGGAGGTGGCGGCGTGAGCGTGCTGCGCGGAGAGCTGATCCGCGTCACCTCGACCCGGTTGCTGCTGTGGACAGCGGTCACGGCCGTCGTGGTCGCCGCCTTCCTCTCCGGGGTGCTCGCGATCGTCGGGCCGGAGAACGCCAACCCGCCCATGCCGGGCATCGACACCGCCGAGGGTGCGGGCCTGATCCTCGGCCTCTCCACCGTCACCCTGTTCATCCCGGCGCTGATCGGCACTGTGGCCGTGACCGGCGAGTATCGGCATCGCACCATCGGGACGACCTTCCTGGCCGTACCGCGCCGCGGGCGGGTGCTGGGCGCGAAGCTCGTGGTGTTCGCGCTGGTCGGCCTCGTTTACGGGGTGCTGTCCTCGCTCACGACGGGGCTCGTCCTCGTGTCGGCCGCGGCTGTGCGCGGTGTCCCTCTCGCGATCGGCGTCGATGACCTGCTCCAGTCTCTCGGCAAGCTGGCGGTCGCCTCTGCGGTGTACGTGCTGCTGGGTGTGGCGATCGGTGCGCTCGCACGCAACCAGATCGTCGCCATCGGCATCGTGCTCGGGTACTTCTACTTCCTCGAGAACGTGATCATGATCGTCCCCGGAATCAACGCCCTCTACCCGTACCTGCCCGGCGGCGCGACGGCGTCGCTCACGCGCTTCACGTTCCTGACCGATGCGATCTCCGAACAGACGCTGCTCGCCGCCGCCCCGCTGGTGTCGCCGATGCTCGGCGCGCTCATCCTGCTCGGATACACGGCCGTGGGCGCTCTGGTCGCC
>NZ_JBLVOH010000023.1:46104-47631 GCF_053543675.1 Microbacterium umsixpiens | reverse complement strand
TGCCCCGCCGCACGCCTCAGCTGAAGAGGACGATCACGTAGACCGCGAACGTCACCAGGTGCGCGGCGCCGTGCATCGCGGTCACCCGCTTCGCCGCGAACGTCGTGACGGAGAGCAGCAGCGTGACGCCGAGCATCAGCAGATTCGCCGGAGACTCCGCCAGGACGACCGTCTGACCGGTGAGCATCCCGATGATGAGAACCGCGGGGATGGTGAGGCCCACCGTCGACACCAGTGCTCCGTGGCACAGATTGTTGACGCGCTGGGCCTCACCGCCGAGTGCTGCCCGCACCGCCGTGATGGACTCCGGCAGGAACACGATGCCGGCGATGAGCACGCCGGCGAGGGCGACCGGAGCGCCGAGCCGGCCCAGACCGTCGTCGAGCAGCGCCGCCATGTCGTGCGACAGGAGCACGATCGGGATGACGGTGACCACCAGGAGCCCGAGGCGCACGAGGACCTCCGTGCGATGCTCGGCCAGCACCTGCCGGATCCCGCCGGCGTTTTCCGCCTTCTCCTGACGCTCGGCGCTCTGCAGCAGCCGGGGATCGACCTCGGTGAAGTCGCTCGCCTGTGCGCCCATCTGCCGGTAGAGGAAGAACGCGTAGAGCACGAGGGTGAGCACGATGATGGGGATCTCCTGCCCCGTCGTGTACGAACCGTCCGCGCCGATCAGGGCAGGGAGTCCGAACGCGAGGGCGACCAGCACCACCAGCATCGACAGGTAGGCCGAGGTGCCGGTGCGGTTGTGGGCCATGCCGCGGTGGCGGAGCCCGCCGAGGAGGAGTGCCAGACCGATCACGAGGTTCATGATGATCATCGCGACGGCCATGACCGAGTCGCGGGCGATGGTCGCATGCTCGCCCGGTCCGAGCATGACGGCCGAGATCAGGATGACCTCGATCAGCACGATCGAGAGCGTCAGGACCAGGGATCCGTAGGGGTCGCCGAGTCGATGTGCGAGGGCCTCGGCCTGTTTCACCACGCCGAATGCGCAGACGAGGATCACGGCGATGATCCCGAGGAGAGCGATCACGAGGACAGGTCCCGGCACAGGCGGCGCCAGCACCGGGTGGAGGAGGAGGAGAGCCGCGAAAGCGCCCCATCCGAGGGCGACTCGGACGATATCCGTGACGCCGATCAACTGCTTAAGCTCCGTGCGTGACATCGCCGGACTCCTTCGAGTTGGGGCCGTCCCCGACTGATGACCACGAGCGGGTCGTCCCGGTCGCAGCGTTGTGTCAACGCACTTTCTGACTCCACAAGCTTAGCAAAAATTTCCCGATCAGGAGGAAATTTGACTTCCGCTGGGCGCTGGCTATGGTCGGAGGTTACGCCAGCCACCGAAGGGGAAGCGAGTAACCATGTCCGGAAAGTCCATCCAGGGTCGCGACAGCAAGAAGGCGCCACAGCTCTCGCTCAAGGAGAAGCGAGCTGCGAAGCGGGAGAAGAACGCACCAGCCGAGTTCATCAAGCCCCGCAAGGGCGCGAAGGGCTGACGGGGATCCGGCCCGGCCGGCGGCGCAT
>NZ_JBLVOH010000023.1:43359-46084 GCF_053543675.1 Microbacterium umsixpiens | reverse complement strand
ATGCGCCGCCGGCGTTCGGGCGTCAGCGGAAGACGCGAGTGATGCCGCTTTCGAGCTGCGTGAGCTGGATGAAGAGCACGAAGCGAAAGAGCGGCTTCATCAGTATGCGGACGATGCGTCGGACGCCGCGGCTCGGAGGGGTCAGCCATGTCAGGGTCACGCGGAGTTGCATTCCGCCGGCGGCATGTTCGAGCGCGAACGCCACCGACCTCGGATTCGAGCGCGCTGCATCGGGGTGAGTGAAGAGCCACTGGATGCTCGTCGGCTCCTCGCGCTGGGCGAGGTGCACGCGCTGGCGCCGGAACTCGTCCTTGACCTGCATCGGCTTGCCGTCGGGCAGGGTCGTCGCGGTCTCCGCCTCCCACGGCCCGCTCGTCTCGTCGTCCGCATCGACCGCGGCGATGCCCTGGTCCCACTCGGGGATGCGGGCGGGAGCGGACAGCAGCGCCCACACATCCTCGATCGGCGCAGGCACGAAGACCGAGCGGGAACCGGAGAGGTTCTGATCGCCCGCCGGGGAGGGGGCGATGAGGCGAAGCCGCTGCACCTCGTCCAGCCGGGTTCGCAGAGTGTCGGGATCGGCGTCGAGTCGTCTCAGGATCTGGTCGATGAGCCCACTCGGCTCGTCGACCAGAGCGCGGAGCACGGCTGCCGAGTCACCGCGCCGCTCGCCGCTCGACGCGTCTTTCAGCACCGTGATCGCGCGATCCGTCCATTCATAGCCGCTGGTCTCGTGGAAGACGATGCGACCCGGACTGTCCGGATCGGTGGCGATGCCCACGAGCCCGAGTTGAGACGCGTGCTGCGCCGCGACGGCTGCGCGCGCCGCCTCCAGGCTGACGCCCATTCCGCGGAGGGTCTGGCCGCCGGTCTCGGAATCGATCGTCAGCGCGAGGAGGAGGTGATCGATGTCGGTGTCGCGGACGCCGAAGCGCGAAGCCTCTTCCATCGCCGCGAGCGAGAGGGTGTGCATCGTGGCGGCGGCGTGCGTGAGCCGGCTCATGAGTTCCTCCGAGGGACGGTGATGGTCGGATCGATCCGCTTCGAGTGCTTCTTGTGCACGGCCTGTCTCGTGACGCCCAGGGCATCGGCGATGGCCTGCCAGCTCATGCCGGAGCGCAATCCGGCTTCGACCTGGCGCAGTTCGAGGACATCGGCGAGGGTGCGCAGCGAGGCGACCGCCCGCAGTCCCGCGCGCGGGTCGGTCGTGTCCGCGGCGACCTGTGCGACATCGAGGGATTCCATGCTGTCAACCTACGTTGCGTGACGAGCGACTGTCAACCCGGGTTGCTTAGATCGGCACGACGTGAAGTGTCCCTCGGCTGATGATCACGGGTACCGAGACTGGATCTCGAGAATCTCCTGCGGCGTGGGCGCGGTTTCGACGGAGACACGGCGCTGGAGCGTCTGGAACGGCGTCAAGCCCTCACCGGCCGGCGCGGGTTCGATCTTCTGCTTCCAGGTCGGCTCGATCACGTCGAGCATGTAGCCCAGTTGGGCACCTGTTTCGTAGGCGATGTCGCGTTCCAGGATCTCGAACTGCTCGGTTTCCTCGATGTAGTCCAGAACAGACACGAAAGTCGCGGTCCCGCCGGACTTCGTCGTGAGGATGTTGATATCGCCATGCGTGAGGTCGGACATGCGTCGTTCGACATATCTCGCCGTGCCTTCGATCGCCTCGGTGTTGTCCTGCACGCGCAATTCCGGCCACTTCTCATAACGCGCGATGCGGATCTGCGCGAGGTCATGGGCGGCGATCTCCATGCGGGCAGGGTCTGTGACACCAGTGGCGGAGTCGAGGATCGCGAACTCGGTGCGCAGCAGCGCCAACTGCTCGGATGACGTCGGGTAGTCGAAGATGCGGTCGCCCTCCGCCCCGCGGTCGTACGACCATTCCTGCTGCGTGCCCACGTGGAAGGCTTCATGGAGCAGGAAAGTGCCGAATTCGAGGGATGGGTCGCCGGCTCCGTCCAGGATGTCGGCCGAATACTTGAAGGTCAGCACGGGAGTCTCCCCGAGCGTCTCGATGGTGAAATTGAAAGGTGCCCAGAACGGCAATGAGGCTGTCCCGAGGGTCTTGGTCACGCGCACGTCGTCCGGCAATGAGCCGTCGGGAAGGTCGACCTTCTGCATTCCCGCGGTGTCGATCACATCCGACATGTTGACGAGGTATGCATAGTGCCAGATGACTCCCCCCACCTCGTCGCGGCGGATCAACGTCAGAGGTTGCTCGTCGAAACGGTAATCGGCCGACCAGATCGCTGCGGGGTCGGCCTGGAACTGCTCGTAGAGAGAGCTCAAAGAAGTGAACATGCGCTGATCGGTTTCGTCGAGCTCTGCGTAGTGCGTGCCGGGGAGCTTCTTGACACCGAACCACACCGCGGCAGCACCGGTGGCCACGAGGATGACCACCACGATGAGAGCGATCCACCCGCGCCTGAGTCTTCTGGAGGCTGGTGCGCGCACCGACCACATCGTTCCTTCGGCCATGATTCCCCCTTTACCGCCATCGAGACTCCGCCTCGACAACACTGTCTAACATTCTAGACGCGAGTGCGGACGCCGGAACGCGATACCCGACGACAGCATCGCCGAACATCTCGCCGAGCGGACGACCGAAGATTCGGGTGCGACCGAGGACGTTCCGGCGGGGGGCGCCGGCGCCGACTCCGGGGCTGTGGAGGCGGTGCGTGTCGACCCCGAGTCGCGCTCGTCGGTCCCGGAC
>NZ_JBLVOH010000023.1:32315-43339 GCF_053543675.1 Microbacterium umsixpiens | reverse complement strand
ACGAGGCGAACCGCGACGACGGGGACCCCGGCAGCCGCGCCTGAGCCCCTCCGCCCTCACACGGTCGACGGATGCAAGACGACCTTGATGCAGCCGTCCTCCTTCTTCTGGAACGTGCGGTAGAGGTCGGGCGCGTCCTCGAGGGGTGCGTGATGCGTCGTCAGGTCCATGACGCCGAGCGGATCAGCGGGATCCTCCACGAGCGCCAGCAGGTCGTCGACCCAGTTCTTCACGTTGCACTGCCCCATCCGCAGGGTGATCTGCTTGTCGAACAGGGTCTTCATCGGCATGATGTCGGCGTCCCCCGCATACACACCGCTCAGCGACACGGTTCCGCCGCGGCGCACGACGTCGATCGAGGCGTAGACGGCGGCGAGCCGGTCGACGCCCGCCTTGTCGAACACTTGGCGAGCAGCGGGGTCGGGAAGGAGGCCGACCGCCTTCTGCAGGAACTCGACTCCCGAGTTGCCGTGCGCCTCGAGCCCCACGGCATCCACCACCGAGTCGGCACCACGCCCCTCGGTCAGGTCCCGCAGCTCCTCGACCACGGTGTCGGTCAGGTCGAACGTCTCGATGCCGTGACGCTCCGCCATCGCCCGCCGCTCCGGTACCGGGTCGACCGCGAGCACCCGATACCCGCGGTGCCGTCCGACGCGCGACACGAACTGGCCGACCGGCCCGAGACCCATCACGGCGAGCGTCCCGCCCTCCGGCACCTGCGCGTACTCGACCCCCTGCCAGGCCGTGGGGAGGATGTCGCTGAGGAAGAGGTAGCGCTCGTCGGGCAGGTCGGGCGCCACGGGGATGTGGTTGTAGTCGGCGAGCGGCACCCGCAGGTACTCGGCCTGTCCGCCCGGCACCTGGCCGTAGAGCTTCGTGTAGCCGAACAGCGCCGCCCCGCTGCCGTACTCCCGCACCTGCGTGGTCTCGCACTGGGACTGCAGTCCGCGCCGGCAGAGGAAGCACTCGCCGCACGAGATGTTGAACGGGACCACCACACGGTCGCCGACCGACAGCTTCGTGACGCCCGCGCCGACCTCGACGACGACGCCCATCGGCTCATGGCCGAGGATGTCTCCGCGGTCGAGGAAGGGGCCGAGCAGCTCGTACAGGTGCAGATCCGATCCGCAGATCGCGGAGGAGGTGACACGGATGATGGCGTCCGTGGGCTCCTGGATGACCGGATCGGCGACCTCCTCGACCGTCACGCTCCGCTTCCCCTGCCAGGTGAGTGCCTTCATGGTGTCCTCCGATCATCGGTCCGTGTCGGCCCACGCTCGTCGAACGATGCGCCGCCGCCAACCGGGTTGACAGAAGTACCGCGCTCCGTGTCAAGCGTCTTCTGCGGTCGGCCGCGGGCGTGCAGGATGATCGCGGACGGAGGAACCATGGCGACGAACACTCGTGACCTGGCCTGCACCACGGATGACGTGTTCCGGGTGCTCGCGAACGGCTGGCTGTATCCCGGATGGGTGGTCGGTGCCTCGCGGATGCGCGACGTCGATGCCTCCTGGCCGGCGGTCGGCGCGCAGTTGCACCACTCCTTCGGCGTGTGGCCGGCGCTGCTCGACGACAGGACCGAGGTGCGGGAGTGGGAGCCGCCGCACCGGATGGTGCTCATCGCCCGGGGCTGGCCGATGGGCGAGGCCAAAGTCACTCTGCGCGCGCGCACGACGGCGTCGGGCTGTCAGGTGCGCATCGACGAGGAACCCGTGAAGGGGCCGGCGGCACTCATCCCCCGCTTCCTCACGACGCCGATGCTGCGCTGGCGCAACGCCGAGACGCTGCACCGGCTCGCCTACCTCGCCGAGGGCCGAGCGGGAGGCGACGGCAGGGCGTCGGGCGAGGTCACTCCCCCGAGTTCTTCTTGAACTGCCGCTCCCAGTCGCGCAGCTCCGAGCGGCCGATGAGCGAGTCGAGCGACACCTGGAACAGCAGGCCCTTTCGGGCGTTGACCTGCTTGATGTTGTCGATGATCTGCGTCGTGACGGCCGCCAGTGCCTCGCGCACCTCGGCGACGCGCTCCTCCGGTGCATCCCACAGGTCGGGCCGCGTGAGCAGGTCGAGCAGATAGTCGCGTTCCAGCGCGGCGACGAGGCGGGCGAGCTTGTCGGAGTACTCCGCCTCGGCCAGCGCGACCTGGTCGGTCTCCGCCTTGGCGTCGAGTCGTACGAACAGCTGCTCGACGTGGGAGGCGAGCGCCTCGATACCCGCGGCCGTCTCCGCGGCCACAGGGTTGCCCGGGAGGTTCGCATAATCGACCCGCAGCTCGCGCAGCCGGTCCACCCGCAGGCGGATGCCGGGAGGAACCGGATCCGCCGCGGTCTTCGGCGTACGACGGCGACGGGCGAGCAGTCCGATCGCCGTGCCGCCGGCTGCGAGCAGGACGGCTCCGCCGATCACGACGGGCAGCAGCCAGTCGGTCCCTCCCCCGGCTTCCAGGCCCGGGGAGGACGGATTCTCCTGGACGATCTGCTGCACGGTCTCGACGAGAGCGGTCTGGGTGTTACCACCGGCCGCTGCCTCGTTCTCGTTGGCGATCCGGAGCACGTCGTTGCTGTCGATCACGGTGGAGCCCGCCTGCAGGTCGTCGCCCACGGCGAGTACGACGGTCGTCTGCGGCACTCGCTCGCTGAGCCGGTCGAGCAGTTCCAGCGGGTAGACGGTGCCCAGGTCGGCATCCTCCGGCAGCACCACGACGGCGATCGTCCGGTCCCCCGGCACGGCGGCCGACAGGGCATCGGTCATCGCCGACTGCCCCTGCACGCCGGGGGCGACGTAGACGTCGCCGGACTGCAGGGCGGCGATCGCGTCGGTGACCCCGCTCGGGTCGGATGCCGTGGATCTGATCATTCCCACCTCAGAAGTTGTTGATCACGGAGGCGAAGACGAGGTCGATGCGCTCGGCGTCCGACGCGTCGAACATCTGGCCGCCGGTGGCATCGGCGATCCGCTGCAGCACCGAGGTGTCGGCGGCCGAGCTGTACGCGATGGGGAAGATCCGCACCGGGGCATCGGTTCCGCCCTCCTTCGTGCTCTTGCCGATCTTCGCGATCAGCGAGTCGAGGGATGTCGTCGAGTCGGTGTCCTCGCCGTCCGACAGCACCACGATCGCGTTGATCCGTCCGGGCTCGGCGCGCTCGCTCATGGCCTCGTACGCCGTGAGCACCGCGTCGTACAGCGGTGTGCCGTTGCGCTCGGCGTAGCGGAGGTCGTCGAGGGAGGAGTCGAGCTTCTCGCCGTCGGCGCCCAGCGGGGTGACCCCACGGAGCACCTCGATGTTCTCGCCCTCGTCGGAGGAGACGCCGGTGGTGAACGCCCAGACGCCGACCTCGTCGGTGGAACGGAAATGGTCGAGCGTCGTCTGTGCGCCCTGGATCGCCCCGTCGAGCCGGGAGCGGCCGTCGCCGATCGGCTCGTCCATCGAGCCGGAGATGTCGATGAGCTCCAGCACCGAGGAGGGCTTGCGAACCTGCGTCCACTGGTCGATCGCGGTGGAGATCACATCGACCTCCGGCTTCGGCAGCGTCACCGCGGGCTGTGCGGGGTCGACGCCGAAGTTCGCCGTGAACAGGTCGCCCAGGGGGACCGACTCGTCGAGCGGACGGAAACCGTACTCGGGAAGGATCGTCTGCGCGGCCTCGGTCTGCAGGAACGCCGCGAACGCCTCACCTGCCGTGCGCTGCTCGGGCGTCACCCAGTCGGCGCCGAGAACGGTGACGGGGTTGTCCGACCACATCGAACCGCCCGCGGGGTACACCGCGACCAGCTTGGTCTTCGGCGGGACCAGGGTCTCTCCCGGCTGCACGGTGTGCGAGTCGGGGTTGCCCTTGTTGTAGTTGAGCAGCGAGGTCTCCTCGAGCGCGACCGCCGAGACGTAGGCCGAGCCGTTGGCGCCGTTCTGCGTCTCGTCGTACAGGGTCGACAGCACGTTGCCCGTGGTGTCGCCGTAGTGGATCACGCACTCCTCGAACACGCGGGAGAAGTCGGCCGCGGCATCCACATCGGCCGAGGTCAGCCCCTCCGCCTTGCCCGACGCCTCGTACGACTGCATCAGGATCGTCGACAGCCCGGTGGTCGAGGTGTTCGGGTTCGTCTTCGAGATCTTGAAGGCGCCCCAGATGTCCTTGCCCACGCTCCCCCAGCCGTCGGGGTCCTGGCACAGGCCTTCGAGGTCGGTGATGCTGATCGGCTTGTCCGGCCACCCGAGCGCCTTGGCCATCGGCTCGGGCATGCCGAACACGACGGGGGTCCGCGTGAAGGATGCGGGTGTGCCGACGAGGTTCTGCGAGGCGGCCGCCGCGACGCGGTCGGTCCAGACGGTGGAGGCGGGCGACCACAGGGTGGGCCACAGTGCGCGGTCGTCGCTCGGCCAGTCCTCGCCGGATGTCAGGTAGCGGGCGGCGTTGCCGGACGAGACGTTCGTGGGCCGCACGGTGGCGCAGGTGTCGAGCGACTCGTGCTCCGGGGAGTCCTTGAACGCGGCCGCCAGCTCGTCGAGCATGTTGACCTTCTCCGACGAGGTCGCCACGGTGATGTGCGTGCAGCCGTCGTCGGGAAAGCCCTGGCTGCCGTCGGGGGTGGGCTCTTCTCCCCCACCCGTGCAGGCTGCCAGCACCAGTGCGACGATCGCCGCCGTGGCCAGGGCGGCAGGTGTGCGGCGGATGGTGGTCCTTCGTGCGGTGCGAGGCGCGCTCATGCGCCAAGGGTACCGATGTATCGGGCTCCCGATCACGCGGTTCCGGCGCGCATGAACTCCTCGGCCGCCTGCACCTGCGCCGCGCTCGGACGGATTCCGGTGTAGAGCACGAACTGCTCGAGCGCCTGCAGGGTCGCGACTTCGGCACCGGTGATCAGGGTCTTGCCGGCGGCGCGACCCGCGATGATCAGGGGTGTCTCCGCGGGCAGCGCGACGACGTCGAAGACGACGGATGCCGCAGCGATCGCCGCCTCCGAGAACGACAGGGCGTGCTCCTCCGAACCGCCGGCCATGCCGATCGGGGTGACGTTGACGAGGATGTCCGCCGTCGAATCGGACGCGTCCGCTCGCCAGTGGAATCCATACAGGTCGGACAGCGCGCGCCCGTTCGATTCGTTCCGGGCGACGATGGTGACATTCGCGAAGCCGGCGTCGCGGAAGGCGGCTGCGGTCGCCTTGGCCATGCCGCCCGAGCCCCGCAGCAACACGGAGGCAGCAGGATCCAGCTCGTTGCGCGCGATCAGCTGCGCGATCGCGGAGTAGTCGGTGTTGTACGCCGTGAGCACGCCCGCATCGTTCACGATCGTGTTGACCGAATCGATCGCGGTCGCCGAGGGGTCCATCCGGTCGACCAGCGCGATCACGTCTTCTTTGTACGGCATGGAGATCGCGCAGCCGCGGATGCCGAGCCCGCGCACGCCGGCGATGGCCTGGGCGAGGTCGGTCGGAGCGAAGGCCTTGTAGATCCAGTTGAGTCCGAGCGCCTCGTAGAGGTGGTTGTGGAAGCGCGTCCCGTTGTTGCTCGGCCGCGCCGACAGCGAGATGCAGAGTGTCATGTCCTTGTTGAGCAGCGTCACCGCATCAGGCTACCTCCGCGTCGTCTCGGCGCCGGGAGAGCGGCGGCTGGCCTCTGTCGATCTCACCAGGACGAGGTCCGTGACGAGACGGTGCGTCCTCCCCTATGGTGAAGGTGCATGCACACGGGGATTGATCGTCTTCGTCTCTCCCCAGGAGACGGACGGCCCACCCCAGGGGCAAGACGATCCGTGCATGCGATTGGGCCCCCTCGAGTGGTTCAGTCCCCAATGGACCGCTCGAGGGGGTCGCTATCGCCCTCCGCGCACTGATTTTCGGATTTGTCCCCCAAAAGGGGGACAAGCGCTCCGAAAAGGAGTTAGGCTGTTCTTGACGCACCCTCCGGTCGTCTTCGGCCCTCATCGCTCCCCCCGCGGTGAGGGCCACACCATTTTCTGGGCGTCGTGCGCTCGCGCGCCCCGGGAATCCGCCGGATGACGGCCGTGTGCCGCTCGTGCAACATTTGGATTACCTTCTTGCAGCGGCTATTCCGCTCGGGGGCTCCTCCACTAGCGTTAGCGATGTCGGGGCACCCCTGCGTCGGCTTCTTCATCAGCAGAACAGGCAGTACATGAGCACCCAGGGCACGGTCAAGTGGTTCAACTCGGAGAAGGGCTTCGGCTTCATCTCCCCCGACGACGGAGGCGCTGACGTCTTCGCGCACTACTCCGCCATCCAGTCATCCGGCTACCGGTCTCTCGAAGAGAACCAGCGAGTCGAGTTCGATGTGGCACAGGGTCCGAAGGGCCTGCAGGCAGAGAACATCCGCCCCGTCTGAGACGGGCCGGGAACACGTACTCCCCGACCGGAGCGCCATGATGGCGTCATCCGGCGGGGAGTTCTGTGCTTCTGATGGGTCGCTCCGATGTGCCGGCACGGCAACCGCCGGATGCGCGCGGGTCGCCGGTGCCGGCGTCAGTCGATCAGGAGAGCGCGCAGTTCGGCCACGCTCGTCACACGGAACTCGGCCTCGTCGCCCTCGTGTGCGTCGCTGAATCCCCACCCGACGAAGATCACGGGGACGCCGTTGGCCTTGCCGCCTTCCACGTCGTGGTGACGGTCGCCGATGAGCACCGGTCGTGACGTGTCGGCACCGAGCTCGCGGAGCCGGCGCAGCGCCTCGGCGACGATGTCGGTCTTCGAGGCGAGCGTCGCCTCATCGGGTGTGGCGCCGACGGTCGTCAGGAACGACGGGCGGAGGCCGAAGTGGTCGACGAGTGCGTCGACCTGGTGCTCCGGCTTCGAGCTGGCCGTCGCCTGCGGGATGCCCGCCGCCGCCAGTTCGTGGATGAGGTCGGTGACACCGGGGTATGTGGCCACGTCGGTGGTGTAGCCGTCGGCTTTGCCGAGCGTGCGGTAGAACGTGACCGCCTCGCGGGACTCTTCGGGGGTCATGCCCGCCTGGTCCTGGAACGACTGGAACATGGGCGGCCCGATCCAGTGCACCAGTTCCTCACGCGTCGGCGCCGGCCGGCCGAAATGAGTGAGGGCGACGTTCAGCCGGCGGAGGATGCCGACGGACGCATCGATGATCGTGCCGTCGACGTCCCACAGCACGCAGGAATAGGGGGAATGGGGCATGCCTCCAGCCTATGGGCCCGGCGGCGAGGGCCATTCCTTCTGCACAGCTGTGCTCCGAAAAAGCTTGTTCACACCTTATGTGAGAGCGCAATGTCCTCATATAAGGTCGTGACAAGAGCGGAGTTGCAGGTCAGAATGGGGGAATGTACGTGTCGGTGGAAGTCATCACGATGCTGGCGACAGCAGCGGCGACTCTGGTCGCGATCGTCAGCGGGTTCGGCTGGATGATCACTCGGATGGACGCGCGCTTCGAAGCGCAGGATGTGAAGCTCGAACTGCGGTTCGATCGCATCGACCGCCGCTTCGAACGGGTCGATGAACGGTTCGAGCGGATCGATGAACGGTTCGAGCGGATCGATGAACGGTTCGACCGGGTCGATCAGCGGCTCCGTCTTGTCGAGCTCGAGATGACCGAGGTGAAGATCGCGGTCGCTCGGCTCGAGGGACCGACGCCGCGCCTGATGGCGGCTCGCTGATCCGTGCGGGGGTCAGACGGCAGAGGCTCAGAACAGGCGGGGGATGCCCGACTCGATGCCCTTCATGTCGTCGTAGTCGAGCACCAGGCAGCGGATGCCGCGGTCCTCGGCGAGCACACGGGCCTGGGGCTTGATCTCCTGTGCCGCGAAGACACCCTGCACGGGGGAGAGGTGTGGGTCGCGGCCGAGAAGCTCGAGGTAGCGGGTCAGCTGCTCGACGCCGTCGATGTCGCCGCGGCGCTTGATCTCCACCGCGATCGCGGCGCCGTCGGCATCGCGCACCAGCAGGTCGACCGGGCCGATGGCCGTCGGATACTCGCGGCGCACGAGGGTCGCGCCCTCGGAGATGCGCTCCACCTGCTCGGCGAGCAGCCGCTGCAGGTCGGCCTCGACGCCGTCCTTCTGGAGTCCCGGATCGAGGCCCAGCTCGTGGGAGGTGTCGTGGATGATCTCGTAGATCTGCACCCGCAGCGCATCGCCGGTCTTCTTGTGGGTGACGCGCCAGACCTCGACGACGCCGGCGCTCGCCTCCTCCTCGCCCGGGTCCTCGCTCGACAGCGAGCACGGCGGGCTCATCCAGTTCAGCGGCTTGTAGCTGCCGCCGTCGGAGTGCACGAGCAGACTCCCGTCTCCCTTGTGCACGAGCAGACGCGTGGCGAGCGGGAGATGGGCATTGAGCCGACCGGTGTAGTCGACCGAGCAGCGGGCGATGACGAGACGCACCCGTCGAGCCTACTTCGTCGAAGTCCTTCTGGTCGCCGCGTCGGGCTGCGTGGCGATCAGTTGCCGAGAAAGCCGCCGAGTGCGTCGAAGAGTCCGAGTTCAGTGGCCGCGGAGCGGGCGATGAGGAACCCGATGATGCCGATGATCCAGGCGGTGTTCTCCGCGCCGGTGCGCTCCATCCACGCCGCGAAGCGCTCCAGCGGGCGCTGAACGAGGGGAGCGGCGACGATGCGCAGGACGAGCAGGACGATCGCCGGCAGGATCATCAGGGCGCAGTATCCCGCGAGTGAGAGCACACGCAGCGGGGTGTCGACGGCGGCATCCGCGAGCATCGTCATCGCGACGATGTACGGCAGCATCGTGGCGATCTCCACCACGCCGGCGGCGATCGCGACGGCCATCACGGCGGTGCCGCGGGTACGCGGATCGAGCAGGCGCTCACGCCAGCGTGTGATGCGGCCGGGGCGGACGGTCGCTGTTCCGGCCTGATCCGCAGCGGGCGACGCCGGGAGCGGAGTCGCCGATACCGGAGCAGGGGCATCGCGCACGGGCATCCCCGTCCACGGGGAGACCTGCGCCGGCGCGACGGCCGGACTCGCAGGGACAGCGGAGGCGCCCTTCGGTTGCGTGTCACCCGTCGGCATCACGAACGCGGTGATCAGGAGCGCGGCTCCGACGAGGAGGCGGACGACCAGGCCGGTCGGTGACGCGAGGAAGTCCGACGCGACATCGACGAGGTTCACCAGCCCCCACAGGAAGAGGAGGCCGACGGCGAGGTAGAAGGCCGCGATCGTCACGAGGTAGAGGAGGATGCGTCCGGCGCGCACCCGCCCGGGGTGCAGCAGGAGGAAGACCGGGATGAGGAGTGTGCCGACGCTGAGCCCGTCGATCAGCGCCAGCAGCGCGAGGGAGAGGGGGAGCGGGAGCCCGCCGAAGAGTTCCATGGCTCCACTGTCGCCGGGGCGGGGGCGGCGGTGGATCGGGCGAAAGTACCGTTCGTCGTGCGCTCCTCATCCCTTCGACGGATGCGACCCCAGCCGTGCCGTGATTGCATGAGGTCATGCACGAGCAGGTCGACGGCGGCATCGGCGCCTGGTATCGCCGGCACCGCGGGTGGGCGGACCCCGCCGGGATGGCGCTCCTCGCCGTCGTGATGGCCGCGCTCGGATTCCGTGGGGTCTGGGGGTCGTTCTCGCTTCTTTCCGGGCCGGTGTCGCCGTGGTGGGCGCTCGCCTTCGCGCTTCCGGCCTGCGCGCTCGCGCTCGTCAAGCGACGCCTGCCGATGACCGTGCTCGGCATCGTGACGGTCCTCTTCGTCGCCGACCTCCTCACGGTCGGCGGCATCGGGACGCTCTTCGTGCTGCTCGACGTGCTGTGGACCGCGGTGTTCCTCGCCGGCCCACGACGTCGTCGCACTCTGCTGGTGCTCCTCAGTGCCTCGACGGTCATCCTCTTCATCGTCGCCTGGCTCTTCACCGACATGCCCTTCGCCGTCGCCTTCCTCATCGGGGTGCAGTTCGGCGCGATCTTCGGCACGGACTACTGGTGGGCGGTCGCCGTCTCCCAGGCGCACGAGCTGGCCGAGCTGCACCGTCAGCGTGCGGAGGACGCCGCGGCCGTCGCCGAGCGCGACCGCGCCGAGGCCGTGCAGCGCGAGCGGGAGGCGATGGCGCGCGAGCTGCACGACGTGGTGGCCGGTCATGTGATGGCGATGGCGATCCGAGCGGAGGCTGCTCTCTCCACGACGCCCGACCAGACGAAGGACCGCGAAGCGCTCCAGGCCGTGCGCGATGCGGGCCTGGATGCCCATGGAGCCCTGCGGTCGATGATCTCGGTGCTCCGCCGCGGCGACGGCGCCCTCGTGGCCACACCGCGCTGGGCCGATCTCGACGGCATCGTGCGCGATGCCGAGCGTGCGGGGCTCGTCGTCGGCTTCGACGCCCCGGACGTGCCCGAGTTCGGAGCCGCCGCAGAACAGGCCGTGGTCCGCATCGTGCGGGAAGCCCTCACGAACTGCATCCGCCACGCGGGCGGCGCCGAGGTCGACATCGAGATCGTGGAGAGGAACGCCGAGGTGCAGGTGAGGGTTCGGTCCCGTGGAGGTGTGGCCAGCGCCGCGGCCGCGCACGGAGGCGAAGGCTGGGGCCTGCAGATGCTGCGGGAGCGCGTGGGAGCGCTGGGCGGATTCTTCACGGCGGGCCCCGCCCCGGACGGATGGTCGGTCGAGGGCCGGCTTCCGCTCGAGGTGCGGGTATGAGCGCCCCGACCGTGCTGCTCGCCGACGATCACGGCGCCATCAGGGCGGGGTTGCGGATCATGCTCAAGGCGCACGGGATCACCGTGGTCGGCGAGGCGGCGGACGGCGACGTCGCTGTGCGCAACGCGGCGGCGCTGCGGCCCGACGTGGTGCTCATGGATCTGCGGATGCCCGGCAGGGACGGCGTCTCCGCCACCCGGGAGATCGTCGAACGAGGACTCGGCGACGTGCTCGTGCTGACCAGCTTCGATGAGGATGAGCTCGTCCTCGGGGCGATCCGCGCGGGTGCGGTCGGCTTCCTCCTCAAGACGGTCGATGCGCCCGCGCTCGTGCAGGCGGTGCGCTCCGTCGCTGCCGGAGAGGGCGCGCTCGACCCTCGGGTGACGCGTCGCGCGCTCGCCGCAGTGGTCCAGGACGTGGCGGCGCCGCCCCC
>NZ_JBLVOH010000023.1:22697-32295 GCF_053543675.1 Microbacterium umsixpiens | reverse complement strand
CCGTTCGCGAACGGGAGGTCCTCGACGGCATCCTGCAGGGCTGGTCGAATGCGCAGCTCGCGGCACGGCTGCGCATCTCGGTGCCCACGGTGAAGACGCACGTGTCGAACGTGCTGACCAAGCTCGGCGCGCGCAGCCGCTCGCACGCGGCAGCGATCGTGCGAGGCCGCGAGGGCTGAGCGCTCAGCGCTGCTCTGTGCTCGCCGCCGGGGTCTTCTCGTCGTCGCGCAGCGGGCGGGCGGCGCCCGAGAACAGCCCGGACATGACGACCAGGGCGACCAGGATGAACAGGGTGTTCAGCAGGCCGATGTGCTCGCTGATGACGCCGAGCACGGGCGGTCCGCCGAGGAACGAGATGTAGCCGATCGTGGCGGCCGCGCTGACGCGAGCCGCCGCCTTGGCCGGGTCGTCCGCGGCGGCGGACATGCCGAGGGGGAAGCCGAGGGAGGCTCCGATGCCCCAGAGCGCCGCCCCGACGAGCACCAGCGGGAAGGTGGGCGCGAGGATGAACAGCAGGATCCCCGATGCCGCGGCGACGGCGAGGATGCGCAGCACCGCGACGCGTCCGAATCGGTCGACGAGCGGGCCGCCGAAAAGGCGCACCGTCGTCATCCCGATGGAGAACACCGCGAGCGACACGGCTCCCGTGCCTTCCGCGAAACCATGACCCTGCTCGGTACCGAGCGCGATCCAGTCGTTGGCGCCGCCCTCGGCGAACGACATGCCGAGCATGACGACGCCGATCAGGTAGGTGCGGGGTTCGCGCCAGGCCTCGAGCGCGGTGTGCATGCGCTCGCGGAACGGCGGCTTGACGTGATCCTCCGGATCGAGGGCGGCCGCACGCGCCGGCACCTGGAAGAAGCAGACCACCGCGATCACGGCGATCAGCACGCCCATGGACACCGCGTGCGTCGCGACATCGATCGCGAGGTGGGCGGCGAGGGCGCCGATGCCGGCGCCGATGACGGTTCCGAAGCTGAAGAAGGCGTGGAAGACGGGGAGGATCGTGCGGCCCATCTGCTGCTCGATCGCGGTGGCCTCGACGTTCATCATCACGTCGACGCAGCCGTTGCCGAATCCGAACAGGGCCATGCCGAGGAGGACGACGGCCACCGAGCCGAACACCGTCGCGCCGAGGCCCACGAGTGCGATGCCCAGCGCGAACATGAGCATCGCCGCCAGCATGCCGCGCCGGGCGCCGGTGCGCGCCATCACCGCGGGGCTCGTCGAGATGCCGATGATCGAGGCGACACCCATGCCGAGAAGCAGCATCCCGACCTGCGCGTTGTCGAGCTCGAGCGCCTGCTTGATCCCCGGCACGCGCGACGCCCAGGTCGCGATCGAGAGGCCGCTCGCCAGGAAGATGGCGAAGATCGCGGCGCGCCAGCGGACGAACTGCGAACGGGTCAGGGCTGCTTCCATGCCGGACAGCCTATCGAATCGATTCGACCCGGGGGAACGGAAGCGAGCTATCCTCGAAGCATGAGCAGTCAGGAGACGCCGCGTCGGCCCACGATCGCCGACGTCGCACGCGAGGCGGGTGTGGCGACGTCCACCGCCTCGGTCGTCTTCAGCGGCAAGGCGAAGGTGGCACCCGCGACCCGCGAGCGCGTACTCGCCGCCGCCGCCGAACTCGGCTACGCCGGA
Organism: Microbacterium umsixpiens; assembly: GCF_053543675.1. Taxonomy (NCBI): domain Bacteria; kingdom Bacillati; phylum Actinomycetota; class Actinomycetes; order Micrococcales; family Microbacteriaceae; genus Microbacterium; species Microbacterium umsixpiens. The sequence goes on along the minus strand of NZ_JBLVOH010000023.1, from coordinate 30,648 downwards.
CCGGACCCCCGCGCCGCCTCCCTGCGACGCGGTCGCAGCGGCATCGTCGCCGTCGTGCTCGAAGGACACCTGCGTGCGGCCTTCCTCGACCCCGTGACGACGGCCATGATGGACGGCCTCACCGACGGACTCGCCGAACTCAGCGCCGGCATCCTGCTGATGCGCGACGAGCCGGGGGAGGGCACGGCGATCGCCGATGCACCCGTCGATGCCGTCGTGCTGATCGGATGCTCCGGACGCACCCGGGCATCCCTCGAGGTGGTCGTCGGCCGCGGCCTCCCGGTCGTCGTGATCGAAGGGGACGCCGGAGAGGCCATCCCGCGGGTCACACTCGACAACGCGGCAGCCTCGGCCGACATCGCGAAGCACGTGCGCGACCTCGGCCACCGCGATGTCGCCCTGGTCACCCTGCCGCTCGACAGCGACCGCGAGCGTGCAGCCGTCACACCGGAGCGTCTCGCGAACGCGACCGTCGACGTCACGGTCCACCGGTTGGCCGGCACCCGGGAGGTGTTCCCCGACGCCCCGGCGATCTCGGCATCCGGCAGCCTCATCGACGAAGGCGTGCGCGTCGGCAGGATGCTGCTCGCGGACCCCGCCACCCGGCCGACCGCGGTGCTCGCCCAGAGCGACCTGCTGGCCGTCGGGGTCATCCGCGCGGCCGAGGAGAAGGGACTCCGCGTCCCCGAAGACCTCTCCGTCGCGGGTTTCGACGGTATCGCGCTGGACGGTCTCGGCGACCTCACCCTCACGACGAGCGTGCAGCCGGCCGTCGAGAAGGGCCGCGCGGCGGGGGAGCAGGTCGCCCGCATGCTGCGAGGCGAACCGGGGATCACGCAGCATCTCACCTGTCGGTTCCGCGTCGGCACCACCACCGGCCCGGCCTCACGCTGAGCTCCGCCCCGCCGGCGGTCACAGTCAGCTGCGCTGCGGGCCGAGCGGAAGCGCCGTGTCGCCGAGATCGAGGATGCGGTAGCGGCCGCAGTCGATCACCTCGTCGGGAATGGCCGGTGCGGGCAGGTTCCAGGGAACCGTCTGCGCATCCTCCACGAGGAACGTCACCTCTCCGACGTCGAAATCGCGACGGTTCACCAACCAGGCATAGCCGCGCAGCTCATGATCGACCTGCACGAGCTGCGCAGGATCGTCGAGGTGCAGTTTCGGCAGACGTACGGTCCAGAATTGACCGGCCCCGGTGCGGCCGGACGCGTCGACCCAGTCGGTCACGCAGGTGAGGTCGGGGTCGGCGACCTCGGCGGCCGCAGCGAGGCGCGGGATGCTCAGGATGCCGCCGAGCGCGAGCAGCACCGCGGCGATCGCGGCGACGAGCGACCGGGGGCGGAGCGGCATCCACCCCGCGCGCGGCAGGGCGACCAGGGCCAGAACGGGCGCGAACACCACAGGCTGCAGGTAGCGGGCCGCGTGGGTGCCGAGCGCGATCGCGCCGATCACGACGAGAACGGGCATCAGCCAGGCGACGGCGGCGACGAAGCGCGAACCCTCACTCGCGGCGCGCGCCGTGCGGACGACCGCGAGCACGAGGAGCACCAGCACGATCAGGCAGCCGAACACCCCGCCGGGGGTCGAGAGGCGGTCTGCTGCGAGTCCGCCGTAGTAGCCGAGTGAATCGGCCCATCGCTCCGGCTGCACGTAGCCGGCGCCCGTGTTGGCGATCCATGCCCGAAGTGGAATGCGTCCGACGAAGCCGAGAGCCGTGCCGATCAGGAGCACACCGAGGAGCAGCGTCAAGCGCGACCGCTGCCGCGAGCGGATGGTCAGCAGCGCGAGCAGCACCGCGATCGGAACCACCGCCCACGCCGCGTACAACGGATTCGACAGGGTCGACAGGGCCGCCGTGGCGCCGAGCGCGACCAGGAGACCGACGATCCCGGACGCGCGGTCGAGCGCGCGACGCACCAGACCGACCGAGAGCACGACCGCGACCACGGTCGCCGAGTAGTAGGTCGTCGTGAGTTGCAGGGACGCGAGCTCGAGGGCATCGCGCGATGCAGAGAGCTCGGTCACGGCGATGGTGCAGACGGCCGCGAGTCCGAGAAGAGCCCACGCGACGGGTGCCCGGTCCTCTCTCCGCCGACCGGCCACGAGCCGAAGTGCTCCGTAGAGGGCGAGCATGTTGATCACGGCATTGATCGCGAGCAGGCTGTTCACATCGACCGGAAGGAGCAGGTCGAGCCCCGCGAACACCGCGGATTCGGGGAGGAAGAGCACGCTCGACATCGCCCAGTCCAGCGGCTCACCGGAAAGGAGCGACCGCGCGAACATCCCCACGATCAGGGAATCTCCGTCGCGGAACAGCAACTCCGATCGCGCTGATGATGCGACCTGTGCGGCGGTGATCACTGCGAGCGACAGGGCGCCGAACCACCCGGCCAGCTCCCGCACCCAGACCCGCCGCATGCGACCACTCTTGCACGATCGTGCAACCCGCGGACCGGACGGCCTTTTCGCCCGGGTAAACTAAAGGCGACACCCCCCGCCTGGCCTCAAGGCCGACGACCCCCGAGGGAGCCGCGTATATGCTGACGCTCCTCGCCGTGTTCCTGCTCGGGTCGCTGTTGATGCCCGTTCTGGTGCGCTGGCTCGGAGCTCAGGCCTTCGCCATCGCCGCACTCGTCCCCGCAGCGGCCTTCGTGCACGCGCTCGTCCTGACGCCGCAGGTGCTCGACGGCCCCGTTCCGTTCGAGTCGGTCGAGTGGATTCCGCAGCTCGGGCTGAACCTCTCCATGAATATGGACGTGCTCGGCTGGGTGCTCACCCTGATCGTGACCGGCGTCGGCGCCCTCGTGCTCCTCTACTGCCGGTGGTACTTCTACGAGGACTCGGCCGGCGTCGGCCAGTTCGCGGGCGTCCTTCTCGGATTCGCCGGAGCGATGTACGGCCTCGTGCTGACGGACGACCTCGTCATGCTGGTCATGTTCTGGGAGGTGACGAGCATCCTCTCGTACCTCCTCATCGGCCACTACCGCCGCCGCGCCGCCAGCCGACGTGCGGCACTGCAGGCCCTGCTCGTGACCACCCTCGGCGGACTCGTGATGTTCGTCGGCGTCGTGATCCTCGTCGTGGACACCGGAACCTCGAGCATCCGCGAGATCCTCGAGATCGCACCGACGGGCCCTGCGGTCGATGCCGCGATCGTCATGCTCCTGATCGGCGCGATCAGCAAGTCGGCCCTGTTCCCGTTCCACTTCTGGCTCCCCGGTGCGATGGCCGCGCCCACCCCGGTGAGCGCGTATCTGCACGCGGCCGCGATGGTGAAGGCCGGCATCTATCTGATCGCCCGGTTCGCGCCGATCTTCGCGTTCAGCGCCCCCTGGCGCCCGATCGTCATCACCCTCGGCATCCTCACGATGCTCATCGGCGGCATCCAGGCGCTGCGCGAGACCGACCTCAAGCGCATCCTCGCGTTCGGCACGGTCAGTCAGCTCGGGTTCTTCGCGATCGTCGTCGGCTACGGCACGCAGGCCGCAGCACTGGCCGGACTCGCGCTGGTGATCGGCCACGCCCTGTTCAAGTCGGCCCTCTTCCTGATCGTCGGCGTCATCGACCGGCAGCTGTCGACCCGTGACATCACCGAGCTCTCCGGCGTCGGGCGGCAGGCGCCGGTCATGGCGACGGCGGCATTCATCTCGGTGGCATCGATGGCGGGCATCGCTCCGACCATCGGGTTCGTCGCCAAGGAGTCCACGCTCACGGCTCTGCTCGACGACGCCCTGGGGGGTTCTCCTTGGGGTCTGGTGGCGCTCATCGGCGTCGTCCTCGGTTCCATGCTCACCGCGGCATATGGGGCGCGCTTCCTCTGGGGAGCCTTCTGGAAGAAGCGCGACGCGCAGGGGCAGCTGCCCGACACCGCCTGGCCCGATCCGCCGGTCGGGTTCCTCTCGGCGCCGATCATCCTCGCCGGCGTCACGCTCGCCGCGGGTATCGGGGCGCCCGCGCTCGACGTGGCCCTGCAGGGCTACGCCGTCACCGCGACTCCCGGGCTCGACCACGCGGGCGAAGCCGTCGAAGGCCCGGGGCACCTCGCGCTGTGGCACGGCCTCGAGCCCGCCCTGGGCATCTCGATCGCGTCGATCCTGCTGGGCATCGGCCTCTTCCTGCTCAGCCGCCGGACCGGCTGGGACCGCAGGCCCCGCCTCCTGCGCTTCACCGCCGCCGATGTCTACTACCTCGTCATGCGCGGCATCGACCGTCTCTCCGTGCTCAGCACCACCCTCACGCAGCGCGGCTCGCTGCCGGTGTACGTCGGCACCATCTTCGTGGTGTTCGTCGCCGCCGAGGTCACCGCGCTCATCGCCAGCGACATCGATCGTTACAACCTCTCCGCCTGGCACACGCCGGCGCAGATCGTCGTCGCGCCGATCATGGCGATCGCCGGGGTGTTTGCGGTGCGTGCCCAGAAGCGTTACACCGGCGTCGTCCTCGTCTCCGTCACCGGGCTCGGGATGGTCGTGCTGTTCGCGACGAGCGGCGCACCCGACCTGGCGCTCACGCAGATCCTGGTCGAGACCGTCACGATGGTGACGTTCGCTCTGGTGCTTCGCCGCCTGCCCGCGCGGATGGGGGAACACAACGCCTCGGTGGGGCGTGTCCCCCGGGCGCTCCTCGCGATCGGCGTCGGCGTCACCATGGCCTTCGTCGCGGTCGTCGCCACGCAATCCCGCATCGCGGATCCGATCTCGGAGGTGTTCCCGCAGCTCGCGTACGAGATCGGTCACGGCAAGAACGTCGTCAACGTGGCCCTGGTCGACCTGCGTGGCTGGGACACGATGGGCGAGCTGTCGGTGCTCGTGCTCGCCGCGACCGGTGTGGCCTCGCTCGTGTTCGTCACCCATCGAGCCGACCTGCTGGCCGCCACCAAGAACCTGCCGAAGGCGACCCGCAAGGCCGCGCGCAGCCGTCCGCTCGTCGAGACGACCGAGGGCATCCGGTTCCAGAACTCCGAGAACGAGAGCAGCCCGCGGGCATGGCTCGTCGGTGGGCAGAAGATGAAACCCGAGAACAGGTCGATCCTGCTCGAGGTGATCGTCCGCATCCTGTTCCACACGATCATCGTGGTGTCGATCTTCCTGCTCTTCGCCGGGCACAACCTGCCCGGCGGCGGTTTCGCCGGCGGACTCGTCGCGGGCATGGCGCTGGTCATGCGCTACATCGCCGGAGGCCGCTGGGAACTCGGCGCCGCCGCACCGACGGATGCCGGCCGACTGCTCGGAACCGGCCTCATCCTCGCCGTCGGCACGGCCGTCGTCCCGCTCTTCTTCGGGCTCGCGCCGCTGACGAGCACGTTCTGGGAATGGGAGATCCCCGGTATCGGGCACATGGAGTTCGTCACCTCGACCATCTTCGACGTGGGTGTCTACCTCGTCGTGATCGGGCTCGTCCTCGACGTGCTGCGCAGCCTCGGCGCCGAGGTCGACAGGCAGGCGGCTCTGCGCTCGACCCCCGGTCCTGAAGGCTTCCTCTCGCGCGGCAGGGGGAGCAGCTGATGGATGTCTCGCTCACCCTGATCGTCATCATGGCCATCCTCTTCGCGTGCGGCGTGTACGCGATGCTGGAGCGCAGCCTCACCCGCGTGCTGATCGGCTTCCTCCTGCTCGGCAACGCCACGAACCTGCTGCTGCTGATCGTGATGGGCGTCCCGGGCAACGCGCCGTTCTTCGGCACCGAGGGCGAGATGAGCGACCCGCTCCCCCAAGCGCTCACCCTGACCGCCATCGTGATCACGTTCGCGGTCTCGGCCTTCCTCCTGGCCCTGATCTATCGCTCCTGGCAGCTGGGCCAGGCCGACACCGTCGAGGACGACGAGGCTGACATCGCGCTCCGCGAGCGCACCGACGCCGACGAAGATCTCATGGACGACGAGTCCGAGACCGACGAGGACGAGGCGACCACCGACTTCGTCGGCGTGCAGACCGCACCGATCACTGTGCTGCACATGCGCGACCACCCCGCCATCCACGACGATGCACCGTTCGACGCGCCGACGGGCTGGGGCGACGAACCCTCCTCACGCTCAGCCGAGGGCGACCAGGCGCGCCCCGATGAACCCGACGACCACGACGAGAACGAGGAGGGCCGGCCATGACCGCACTGGTCCCGCTCCTCGTCGGGCTCCCGCTCCTCGGCGCCGCCATCACCCTCGTGTTCGGCCGGAACGCGCGGCTCCAGGTCGTCGTGACCGTCGCCACACTCGCCGCGGTCTCGGTGATCGCCGCTGTGCTCCTGGTCGTGGTGGATTCCGGCGACCCGCTCGCCGTCTCGGTCGGCGGCTGGCCGGTGCCCTTCGGCATCGTGCTCTATGTGGACCGGCTCGCCGCGCTCCTCGTGCTCATCTCGAGCATCGTGCTCCTCGCCGTCCTCCTCTTCTCCATCGGCCAGGGCGCCGCCGACGGCACGGACGAGACCCCGATCTCGATCTTCAACCCCTCATACCTGATCCTCGCGGCCGGTATCTTCAACGCCTTCATCGCCGGCGACCTGTTCAACCTCTACGTCGGCTTCGAGATCCTGCTCGTCGCCTCGTACGTGCTCATCACTCTCGGCAGCACCGAGTCCCGCATCCGCACCGGCGCCGTCTACATCGTCGTCTCGCTGGTCTCGTCGATCCTGTTCCTCGCATCGATCGCCATGATCTACGGCGCACTCGGCACCGTCAACATGGCCCAGATCGCCGAGCGCATGTCGGAGCTTCCACAAGAGACCCAGCTGGTGCTGCACCTGATGCTGGTGGTGGCCTTCGGCATCAAAGCCGCGATCTTCCCGGTGTCCTTCTGGCTGCCCGACTCGTACCCGACCGCCCCCGCCCCCGTCACGGCGGTGTTCGCGGGCCTGCTGACCAAGGTGGGCGTCTACGCGCTGATCCGCACCGAGACCCAGCTGTTCGCCTCGAACAGCATCGACACGGTGCTGCTGATCATCGCGCTCGCGACCATGATCGTCGGTGTGCTCGGTGCCGTGGCGCAGGCGGAACTCAAGCGAATACTGTCGTTCACGCTCGTCAGCCACGTCGGCTACATGATCTTCGGCCTCGCGATAGCCACGCCGGCCGCGATCGGCGCGACCGTGTACTACATCGTCCACCACATCGTCGTGCAGACGACCCTTTTCCTCGCGGTGGGACTCGTGGAACGACGAGCGGGGAGCACCTCGATCCTGCGGGTCAAGGGGCTGCTCAAGGTCGCACCGGTGATCGCCGTGCTCTACTTCGTGCCCGCGATCAACCTGGGTGGACTCCCCCCGTTCTCCGGCTTCATCGGCAAGTTCGCGCTCTTCGAGGCGGCAGCATCCGTCGGCACCCCGATCATGATCGTGCTGATCTTCGGCGGCATCGTCACCTCCCTGCTCACCCTGTACGCACTCATGCGCGCCTGGAACCTCGCCTTCTGGCGCGAGGAGGAGGACTCCACCGAGACCGAGGGTCGCATCTCGTACCTCGGCAACGCCCCGGCCGCCGACGAGCAGCAGGAGCGTCGCCGCATCCCGAAGATCATGACGATCGCCACGGCCGGCATGGTCGCCGTCACCGTCTCGCTCACGATCTTCGCCGGGCCCCTGTACGCGCTCTGCGACCGCATCGGCGCCGCACTGCTGCAGCCCGTCAGCCTCGTCCAGCTGGAAGAGGAGGTGGGCGGATGAGACGACAGACCAAGCGTCACCTCTGGCGCGACATCCGGGTCCAGCTGCCCTTCCTGGCCTGGCTCGTCGTGCTGTGGATGCTGCTGTGGGCGCAGTTCACCGTGCTGTCTTTCCTGTCCGGACTCGTCGTCGCGATCTTCGTGACCCGCGTGTTCCGGCTGCCGACCGTCGAGCTCTCCGGCCGGATCAACCTCGGCTATGCCGCACTGTTCGTGGTGCAGTTCCTGTTCGCAGTGCTCAGCGGAGCCATCTCGGTGACCCTGCAGGTGTTCGACTTCCGCCGCCAGCCGGGGGGCGC